>JAGLCZ010000563.1 GCA_023145975.1 Candidatus Hydrogenedentota bacterium
CCACACTTGATCCTTGTATGTCATTGGTACTAACATGCCGAAACAACAATATAGGTTGCAACAAGACATTTTACCCGTTTATTCTGACCTAAATAAAGCACGTACGGTATAATCGTAATATAATCCAGTGAGTATTTCGGTTAAACTTGTTCCAAAGCAGATAATATACAACTTGAATAAGAAAATTTACATAGCGGTTATCGTCGCATTTATTGCAATTCTCTGCATGGCGGCAATGCTGCGATTACCCCGGCTCGAATTGCGTCCCGTTCACGGAGATGAAGCCAATCAGGTCATGAAAACAGGCGTATTATTCGAGAAAGGGGAATACAAATATGACCCCCATGAACACCACGGGCCGACCCTCTACTATTTTACATTACCGGTACTATGGATAAGCGGCGTTTCCTCTTTTTCGGAATCAACCATTACCCACTACCGTATCGTCACGGTACTCTTCGGATTATTCACGCTGCTGCTGCTATGGCCTATGCGCGAGGCTCTTGGCTCGGGGGCAATGCTTTGGGCGGCACTGCTCCTTGCAGTCTCCCATGTGATGACCTATTACAGTCGCTACTATATTCAGGAGATGCTCCTGGTCTGCTTCACCCAGGCCGTATTTACAACAGGCTGGCGCTTATGGCATACCCCAAAAATTCGCTGGGCGATCCTCTTAGGCATCGCTCTCGGACTGGTACACAGTACAAAAGAAACATCTGCCTTCATAGCCTTCAGTCTTGCAGGTGCCATAATAGCAACTCTGGTCTATACCCGCCTGCGTGACGGTTATCCCATAAAAAAACAGTTCCGAACCCTGAAAAATAACGGCATCTTATCCTATACAGCCATAAGCTGTTCCGCTGCACTATTGGTATCTGTGGTGCTCTTTTCCTCCTTCTTCACCCATCTACGGGGCCCCCTTGATTCCCTGCTCACCTACACCCATTATCTCACCCGTGCTGAAGGTGCCGGAAGTATCGCTGTTCACGATAAGCCCTGGTACTATTACCTGTCACTATTAACCTATACCTATCGTCAAGTCGGACCCCGCTGGTCGGAAGCACTTACCCTGGTACTTGCAGGAATTGGTGCAATAGCGGCGCTATGGCCCACGGCCTCTAAACACCGCAGTGAGGACACGACCCTAAAACAAGCCCTTACATTCAAACGTTTTCTAACCTTTTATTCTTTGCTGATAGTACTAATCTATTCCCTCATCCCATACAAAACCCCCTGGAACCTGATTGTGTTCTATCATGCCGCCGCCTTACTCGCAGGTATCGGCGCAAGCACACTGGTACAGATGGGCAGATGGCGAATAATACAGAGCATCATTTGCCTGATTTTACTCACAGGCACAGCACACATGGCACATCAAAATTATCAGGGTAATTTTATATATCCTGCTGATGCCCGTAACCCCTATGTATATGCTCACCCCTCTACAGCACTGCATCGCCTGACAACACGTATTAAGGATATCAGCGCAGTATCCCCCTCCTCCACAGCACTGCATATCAATGTCATCCGTCCCGACGGCGACTACTGGCCGCTGCCCTGGTACCTGCGCCAATACAGCCGGGTAGGCTGGTGGCACCACATCCCGAAAAGTCCCGATGCCGCCATTATCCTCGCGGCCCCGGAGCTTTACGAAATACTGCAGGAACGATTGGGCGATGAGTATCTGGTAGAATTTCACGCACTCCGCCCCGGCATCCTGCTGCATACCTATATCCGTCGTGATCTATGGGATGCATTCATGCAGACCCGTCAATAACGGAATCCCCCACCCTCTGAATATATCGTTCTATTTTGGGTGCATCTGTCTGAGCCTTTTGCGGCTTCCCTCTTTTTCCGTTTGACAATTCCATGAGAAAAACAGTACAATACTGCCTCTATTGCCGGATAGCCAAATTGGTAAGGCACCTGATTCTGGTTCAGGAGACTCTAGGTTCGAGTCCTAGTCCGGCAACCATTATACCGATACGATCCTGCGCTATGCAGCAGGTTGTTTTTCCTTGCGGCCCGTTCATCTAGGGGTTAGGATGCGGGATTCTCAGTCCCGTCGCAGGGGTTCGAATCCCCTACGGGCTGCCAGTTTTCACCTACCGCTTCCGCCCTGTTTTGCGGGGGGGTATTCATGTTTCTCCCCCATAGCAGATGACTCTATTTTAATCATTTGTTAAGTATCAGATAGTGGTGCGTATATATCTGGACAAGTGAAATGCTGCTAACATTACATCATGACGATCCAGGACTTCCACCTCGTTTTCTATAAAAATTGGTAATATTTTGGGATTTAATACCCACACAGATCGATCTTCATCCTTTGGCATTGGTTCAACAAACCAGCCTGGAAATACAATAGCGGGTTTCACTGAAAAATCTTTACCTGTACTTTCCCGTAATATAGTTTTCACCCAGTGAGCCTGTGCTTTGGCCTGTTTCAGATAATCACGATCAGAAATATACCCATCAATCAACAGTTTCCCTTTTTGAAGCTTTACAATGGACTCTTTTTGTAGGGGTTTGCTATGAGTCTTGGTCTCAACGGTAAAAATACCGTGTGGACTTATAACAACATGATCAACGTTAAAGTTATCTCCGACCAAATCATGGAAAACACGACACCCCTGTTCTACCAGCAGATCAAGATACTGACCAACTTCTCTTTCACCATCTCTTCCCAGTTTTAACGATTTAAGTTTGCGATGAATAAGAAAAACTTTTCGTACAGAAAAAGCAATGATTCCAACTGTAACTATAGTAAAAATAAGCGGATGGAGTTGTACTGAGAAAAAATACCGGAACCATTCCTGCAACGTTAAAGCCGCAAAAATAGCAGGTATAAGTAACCATAGAAAAACTTCATCAGTTAATATACGGTTTATTTCTTCGTCCAGTGATTGTGCCGGATATCGAAGTGGTTTATTTTTCAGAGGCGAACGTGTTTCTTTTTTCTGTTTCATTATAAATTGCTCTTTTCAAAGAACAACATTATACCTCGGTTCGACTGTCCAAAATCATTGGGGCACTCCAAGTAAACAAAAAACTCAAGTCATTGAGAAGAGAAAATATGCTTGCTTAATTATTCTTCTTTGGCTTCACGAAGGAGTTTTTCCGTTACTGATTCGTTTGTAGGTTCTGATATAGAAATAGGTTGTGGTACGGACTCTTTCTTGGTCTTGCGAGATAAAAGTTTTTTCTTGTAAAATTTATTCAGCCGTGTCTTAGCTGCTTCTGCCTCGTCACCCTCCACAATCTCCCGTTTAAGGACTTCATTTCTTACAATGTTTTCGATTTCTGGAATCTCTATCTTCATGCCTCCAGCAAGCTGTTTCAATTCACGACGAAGTAGTCCTAAGACAGATTCGCCAATGATTAAATTGCCAATGACATAGCGATTTAGACTTTGGACTTTTTCATAATATTCTTCTCGTGCTTTTTTGGCCAACCCTTCTTTTGAAAGCATAAAGAGGCATTCTTGATCTTTTTCGTTCCGTATATTGAGTGCAAGAAAATCAAAAGTACAAACAAGGTCATAGTTTATTGGTTGTTCAAACCTGATTTTGTAGATATTCCATGTTATTCCATTTGTCAAAATAACCCAAGGTACGCCGTGATTGGCTCCATAATCACAAGCTTGTTTCATGTGAATATCTTTTAATCCAATCCCTATGGCTTTTGCTTCAACAAGGAACTGCACTTTATCGTCTACCCTGATAGCAAGGTCACAATAGGTACTTCGGATTGCGAACTCACTTGTTACTTCGAGATATTTATCATACCCCAAAACTTCACCAAGAATATCATTTAGAATGGAAACAGTATCCGATTCATTAACATCACGGTCCTTTGCTATTTGCAGTACTTTTTGAAATCGAACTGTACTTCTTGTAAAGCGTTCCACAACTTTTTTTGGAATATTAGCCATTGTATTTTTCCTCTTTTATTTCTTTTCTGAGTTCAGACACTTGCTGTTTCAATTGAGATACTTCATGGAGTATATCTATATCTCTCTTCTCGTCTTCTTCTTGCTCTCCTTCTAAAAAGAAAGATGCGACAGAAGCAGTAAAAGTACCAAATAGCGCTACACCTGCAGTCATAAGCAAAGTGGTAATAATACGTCCTTCTGTAGAAGCGGGATAATAATCCCCATACTCTCCAGTGATTAATGTGAACAAACACCACCAAAAGGCATCGTTGGCATTCATGGTTGGTTCAATCGTTACTATTGCCATGACTGCAAATAGCAACAAAATAAACGAACCAAATACAACCGCACCAAAAGTACTTCTTGCTCGATGGATAAGAATAAATTTAAAAAGATGTTTGCTGGCGCGCGCAGCTCTTAACACGCGCAGGATCCGAACAATACGCACGACGCGTGCAATGCGGAATGCAGGTAACATGGGAATGCTTGACAGCAAGTCAAGCCAACCCCATTTTAGGTACGCACTCATTGGCCTTGAACGGGAAAGTTGCCAGAGAAAATCAGCAAAGAAAAATATGCAGATAATGTTATCGGAAAATTGCAGAATGCTTGATAAATCTTCAGCGACTTTTCCAAAAGTCTGTACTGCAAGCATGGCGAGAGTAATGATACTCAACAAGAACATAAAATACTGCCAGATTCCCAAATGCTCTTCGCCTTCTACAATATCGTTGCAGGCTCCTTTTTCTTTCTGTTGTATGGCATTACTCATACGCTACGAACACCTCATTTATACTTGCAGTTGAATCGTTGGAGTGCCCCAATAATTTCGGACAGTTAGCAGAGAAAATTTAGGCAGACTAATATAGCAATTAGCACGTATCTTACACTTTTATTGTAGCACCTCCTTTCTTTGATAGCAACCTCGCCAAGGAAACACCTTGTAGCCTCGTGGAGCGTAAGCCGTGTTCGCCACAGGCGAACTGCCAGAAGGGCAAGAACGGAGGAATATGTCGAACAGTATAATGGGGTATATTGGCTTAGAAAACTTGACTCACCAACTTGAATACAGATTGCATAGGGAGGATAATCTTATCGAGAGTGCATTATCTTTAGCTAAGTACAAAGGAGGAAAGAAAAATGGAATTTGATGAACAACTGAATGATAATTTGTCCTGGCGGGTAATGTGCGAAGTGATGCGTTATGCACCGGGGCGCTTCATACTTCTGGAAACCCATCCCGGCGGTGGAATGTACGACTGCCTTTCTTTGTACGACAAAGAGGGTACGCACTTTGTAGATTTCAATCGTGCGGGGCGAATCCATTTCTGGACGATTCTTCGTGGCGATACACTTCTTCCAAATAATAATATTATTGATCCTATTGATTACAAGAGGGAAATACAGAAAGGTGTAAGTTCCAAAGAAATTGTGGATAAAATCTGTGAAGCTATCGACGTTCCCTACCAAAAAAAACACCCCCAAAGTGACACTACAGTCATCATGATGCGCTATATAGCAGCATTTATGAGTCATGCCGCCTTTGGGATTTACCGATGGACTTGTCAGAATGGATATTACGACAGTTCTGGACTCTTAGGTTCCCAAATACAACACGAGTTTTTTTTGAAATTTCCGTTGGCAAGTCAATCACTCAGTTCCTACGATCGCAGCAGAACCAGTTTTGATACGGCATATCATTTCTGGTTTCTGTGTAGGAATGGGAAACCACGCCTTTGTCTTAACACGAGGGGAACTCTTTTTGATAGACATGATAATGAGTATGATTTGATATCGCTCTATCAAGAAGAAAACAGGAGTATGTGGCGTGTTGTGGGAAAAACTGCTGGACATGAAATGAAAGGATAACAATTAATAGGGATCGTCATCCATAATACGTACTGAAGTTCACCCGAATATGCTTCAAGCATAATTGTTCCGTACCCGTCCCCCACCTCACCGTCATCCCGGTTTCCTCATCGACGCAGGAGATTTGGGAATACCGGGATCCACGAAGACACAGGATTGCATAAAAACCGGAATGACGTATAGGAAGGATTTTTTAGCAGTGGATTCAAAGGGCAATCCCTGTGTAGTTCCCCCTAATCCGCTTGTACAGATGCAGGGGTTTCAAATTTTTCGACCAGTTCTTCCGGGGTTGCAGCAGGGGCAAAACAAACGCGGTTCCTGCATACCCAGGCGGTAGGTAACCCCTTCATCGCCTCACGCCCTTCGATAACGGGTAATGTCTGTTTCCTTTCTTCTTCGCCGGCATACATAATCAGACGATTCGGAATAAACTGTTCACCAATGATGCGGCGAAATGCGGTCATGGTCGGGTGGCGGCTGTCCCCTGCCAGGGTTATCTCAGTGGCTCCGTGTACATAGAGGTCCGAAGCCAGGATGAATGTCAGAAAACCGGCAGGGGCACGCTGCATCATTGGCGCTGCTGCTGCCAATGTCTTTTCAGCCAGCTGTTCGTAGCGCTTCTCCCCGAAAATGATAGCCAGGCGAAGTAAGGCAAAAGCTGCCAGTGCATT
>JAGLCZ010000564.1 GCA_023145975.1 Candidatus Hydrogenedentota bacterium
CAGCCGTAAAGAAGCCAGCCGTAAAAAAGCCTGCCGTTGCAGTAAAGAAAGAAACGGTGGCAAAGACAAAGATTGCAAAAAAGACGATGGTACCTGAAGTGGAAGTTCCCAACTCCGAAGCGCTTAAAAAAGCAAATCGTGTGCGGGATGAACGGAATTCGGAGTTTTCGGAATTGATGGCTTCCCTCTCAAAACCACTCGAGCCGGACACAGATGAAAAATAAGGAAAGGGTATAGGATGGACAAGGATTGTCAGCCTAGTTTTTTTTATTTTGAACGTCAATATTTTGCTTCTTGGGTTTATTTCTTGCTTGGGGCTATTATCGTTTGCGTAATGGCACCTTTCACAGGAATAGAATTACCACAGGAGCACCGTGTTCTTGTGATAGCCGCCCTTCTTCTCGGAGGTGGTATTGTATTATTGTTATCACTGAATGTTTTTCGTATGGACAGCGAGATAAACGATGGGGTACTTTATATCCATTTTGGAATATTATTTCCCATGATCTGGAAACGGATTTCCTTGGCTGATATTGTTGATGTGCGGTCAATTGTCTACCGTCCTCTTCGTGATGCCGGTGGCTGGGGATGGCGTTGTGGTAGATTTGATAAACATAGAACATGGTTCTACAATGCTAAAGGAAATCAAGGGGTTTTATTGACTATGCGGCAGGGTGGCTGCTATATAATTGGTTCACAGTGCCCGGATGTTTTTAAGGATGCTCTTGATAAAGGGGGAATCCCTGACGGGATATGCTCTGAACGTTGACAATACAGTAACTTATTTGCTACTATACCGACCCTGACAGAAGATTATTTCCTATTTGGGCGTGTAGTGTGATGTTTTGCCCTTATGTGTCGGCAGGGGATGCGTCCTGTCTGGTTGGGGGATTATAGAACCTCAATTATTTTGGAGGCCTCATGGCCAAAATGAAAGTAGGTATTGTCGGTTGCGGCAATATTGCATCTGATATTTGTAGAGCGATACGCGAAAAAGGACTGATGGCAGAGGTTGTAGCCTTGACAGATGTTGATGTCGCGAAGGCGGAAACATTACGTCAGGATCATGACCTGAATGCTGTTATTACTTCGTTGGACAAAACAGTTGCGGCTGTGGATTATGTTGTGGAATGTGCCGTAGGCATTGTTGTTCCGGAAGTTCTTCAGTCCGCAATTAAGTATCGTGTTGATTGTTTGATAATGAGTGTCGGTGGATTTATGTCTCAGCCGGAGTTGCTTGAAGAAGCACGGAAGAATCGGGTGCATGTGTGGCTCCCGACAGGTGCTGTTTGCGGTATAGACGGTATTCGTTCCGCGATGCAGGCAGGTTTGGAATCTGTGACATTGACCACGCGCAAACCGCCGCGTGGCTTGGTTGGTGCTCCTTATTTGAAGGAACACAATATTGATGTTGAACATCTTAGCGAGCCGTTGATTGTTTTTGATGGTACTGCTCGGGAAGCTGTAAAGGCTTTTCCGGCAAATGTAAATGTTGCGGCAGCGTTGAGTTTAGCGGGTATTGGACCGGATGCGACTCGTGTTCGTCTGGTTGCTGACCCGGATGCGACGATGAATACTCATGAGATTCATGCAGTTGGTGCTTTTGGTGAGTTGACGACGGTTACACAGAATCGTCCGTCGCCTCGTAATCCGAAGTCGAGTTATATGGCGTCACTTTCTGCAAGTGCAGAAGTGGCAGCCGCAGCCGCGGTATTTGCGGCACGCGAAAGTTAGACTAGAATTGGTCCTTCTATAAAGGGACATAGCACTGGAGAGAAATTAAATGTATGCAGTTCTGATGACAGGCGGAAAGCAGTACAAAGTGACAGAGGATTCTCTGTTGCGCGTCGAGAGACTGGAAAGTTCCGTAGGTGACCAAGTCGAATTTGATTCGGTGAAAATGGTTATAACGGATGATGACACTGTTGTTGTTACGCCTGAAGCGTTACAGTCTGCTCGGGTCGTAGCGCAGGTTGAAGGTCACGGCAGAGAAAAAAAGATTCGCGTGTACAAGAAAAAGCGTAGAAAAGGTTATGAGCGTATGAGTGGACATCGCCAGGCCTATACACTGATTCGTGTTCATGAGATTAAAATGTAAACAGGAGATACGGATATGGCTCATAAGAAAGCGGGTGGTAGTTCCCGAAATGGTCGCGACAGCAATGCACAACGGTTGGGTGTTAAGCGGTATGGTGGCGAAACAGTACGTGCAGGCAATATTATTGTGCGTCAACGTGGAACCAAGCTGCATGCGGGTGTCAATTGTGGCGTCGGCAATGACCATACACTTTTTGCGCTTAAAGATGGCGTAGTACAGTTTCGCCAGTTTAAGCACGG
>JAGLCZ010000565.1 GCA_023145975.1 Candidatus Hydrogenedentota bacterium
CTGGTGGAGCAGCAAAAACTGGTAGAGAGACTCTACCAACGCCTCGGAACCAACAATAAAGCGTTGGACGACAGTCGCAGAAAACTACAACCCAAACGCTGTTTATTAGAAGAGCAGATACAAAAGTCGCTTGCTGTTCTTCGTCCGGAATGGAAGCAGGATCAAATAGAAACATTGCGGATAAGTACTTCAAAACGCAATCATATTCAGGAACTCAGTCAGAAAAGAGATACCCTTGATACCCATAGAAAACATGCTCAGGAAAAACTTGCAGTTCTCGAAATGGAGAAGAAGCAAGTTGCCGTAAAACTTTCCGAAATAGGGAACGCCTCCGATCCAATTAAACTGGACCAAAGTATTCGGCGTACCCAAAGATACGGCGATCAGGAAGAACAATTAAACACCAACCAACAGGAGCAGGACATCACTGAACGGGAGATCAATTCTGCCTTATCCCGTTTGGAGTTATG
The DNA here is from genome assembly GCA_023145975.1 of Candidatus Hydrogenedentota bacterium. Taxonomy (GTDB): domain Bacteria; phylum Hydrogenedentota; class Hydrogenedentia; order Hydrogenedentales; family CAITNO01; genus SLFT01. The sequence continues at coordinate 471 of JAGLCZ010000565.1, forward strand.
GGTGGGTACAGCGGAAGAACTCGAAAAACTTCCGGTTCCTTCTCAGGAAACGAGTAATGATTTCAAGGAATGTATGGATCAGCAGGAAGGACGTATTGAAGAATTAAAATTGCGGTGTGTCGAACTTGAGGAAAGCCAGCGTGTTACTCAGGAAAAGATCGAAATATTAAAGCGGGAACAAGACGTTCCCACCGAAGAAACGCTGGGAATAATGCGCAGCACACGCAATAACACGTGGAAGTTAGTGCGCGGAGCCTGGGAAACCCAAAGACTTCCGGAGGACGTTGATTCGGAAACAATCGATATTCTTTCAAAGAATCTGGAAATACCTGAAGAATCGACTAAAAATCTTGCCACTGCCTACGAGTTTGTCACAAATAAAGCGGACGATTTATCTGACCGATTACGGCGGGAAGCAGACCGGGTAGCGGAACTCACACAACTTGAGATAACACGCCTTAATACTGCGCAGCGTTTGAAAAAACGACTTGCTGAACTGGAAGATATAAAACAGGAACACACATCGAAAAAAGAAGACTGGGAACATTTGTGGCACCCCTTGGGAATCACCCCGCGATCTCCCCGGGAAATGATCCAATGGTCAGAGGATCAACGTGCGCTGGTTACTCAAATAGCATCTCTTCAGTCCCAAAAACTTAAGAACAATGCTCTTCGGAAAAACATACAAAAATACAGAGAGGAACTTAATGGTGCTTTAAATGCAATAGGTGAAGAAAAAGCGGATGCATCTGAAACAGTCCTTTCTTTAATTGATCGGGCAAACGATATTGTAATGGCCAAACGAAAAGCAATCCAAGTACACGAACAACTTAAAGTGTTGTTGGAATCCCTCAATACAAAAGATATTCCCGCTGCCAAAATGGCAGTAGAAGAAACTTCTCTGGCGTTCGAAGAATGGCAGAAGGATTGGAGAAAGGTAATGGAAGCTCTGGGGGAAGATGGGGATACCTCTCCCGGAAAAGCCATTGCCGTTATTCAGGAGATTGATGAGTTACTCTCCGCATTTGACCAGGCGCAAGAGGCAAAAAGACGTATTAATGAAATTGACGAGGATAACCGGGAGTATCGGAAAAGGATTGAAGAACTCGTAGAGGACATTGCCCCTGATCTTACAGGAGTTGATGCTCACCAAGCCATTCAGAAACTTCATGAAAACCTACAGAAAAGTATCAGCGACTGTGCACGTATGGAGGAACTGACAAAACAGCGGGAACAGGAGGAGGAACGCCAACAGGAAACGGATCGCACACTCACTCGTGTTACAGAAGATCTCTCAAATATCTGCAGGGAGGCACGGGTCGAAGATGCTGCTGCGCTGCCTGATGCAGAGCAGCATTCTGAATTGCGCCGGCAACTGGAATCCGATCTTCAGGGGATCGATAACCAATTAATTGAATTGTCATCCGCCATCAGTCTGGATGATTTTCTGGAAATAGTTGAAAACGAAAATCCGGATACGCTAAGTCCAGCGATTACGCAGCTGGAGCAGGAAATCCAGGAAAAAGTAAGCAGGCGCCACCCAGTTTCTGAAGAGATTGGAAAATTGACGAAGGAATTGCAGATCATGGACGGCAGTGCTAAGGCAGCACAAGTTGAAGATGAAGCACAAGCCCTCCTGGCATCTATGGATACGGACGTTGAGCGTTATACCCGACTGCGTATTTCGGAATTGGTACTCGCACGCGCCATTGAACAGTATAGAGAAAAGAACCAGGGACCGCTGTTACGTCGCGCCGGAGAACTATTTTCAAAATTGACCTTGGGTTCTTTCAGCAATCTTGTGCCTGATTTTAACGATAAAGATGAGGATATTTTAGTTGGTATTCGTGCCAATTCCAATGACACAGTACCTATCTCAGGAATGAGTGAAGGCACAGCAGATCAGCTTTATCTTGCACTTCGTTTGGCTGGTCTCGAATTGTATCTGGACAAACATCAGCCGATTCCATTCATTTTAGATGATATTCTGATAAATTTTGACGATGACCGGGCAATTGCCGTGCTGAAGATTCTTGCTGACATGTCCCGGCGAACACAAATTATCTTCTTCACACATCATCAACACCTTCTTGGACTTGCACAAAAAAATATTGGGGAAGATGTTCTTTTTACACACGTGTTGTCCCATGCTCAACCCCAGGCAGCACCTTCTTCTTAGACGCATTTCAGTATTTTTTGACATTCACAACCGCTTGTAGTAAGGTAACTGTCTGGTATACACAATTGTCGCAACTGCTGTGTTTTGTATATGCCAAAGGAGTAGGGTATTCTATATCTACATAACAACCAAGGAGATGTCGCCATGAGGGTAATAACGATTCTGTTCATTATGGGTATACTTGTTCCCAGTATCACCGCAAAAGCAGTCACATTCCAGGAAGATGTTGATTTTCTTTCCAACTATGTTGATGTGGTTGTATTGGAAAGTGAAGATCACATGGCGCAGGTGGCTATAGTGCCCGCATATCAGGGGCGCATTATGACCAGTACTGCGTCAGGGCCCGATGGACCCAGTTTTGGCTGGGTCAACCGCGAACTTATCGCATCCCAAAAAATAGAAGCCCATATCAATGTCTTCGGGGGAGAAGATCGGTTCTGGATGGGACCCGAAGGGGGACAATTTGCTATCTTCTTTCCGGAAGATGCCCCTTTTGATCTTGAACACTGGCAAACACCGGCTTGTATTGATACGGAACCTTTTACCTTGGTTTCGAAAACTGCAACGGAAGCCGTATTCTCTTATGTTGCCACAGTTGCAAACTGCTCTGGAACCACCTTCAAAGTAAAAATTGACCGCACCATTCGATTGGATGAAACAAATCCTTTCGCCGAAGGCGAAGAAGCAAATATAAAAGTTGTGAATTTTGTTTCTGAAAATACCATCACTAATATAGGGGATGAGCCCTGGACCAAAGAAAGCGGGTTATTATCCATCTGGATTCTCGGCATGTTCAATCCGACACCGGATACGACGGTTGTAATTCCTTTCCGTTCAGGAGCAGTATCTGAATTGGGTGCCAAAGTAAACGATTCCTATTTTGGAAAAGTTCCGGAGGACAAGCTCGTTGTCAAAGACGATGTACTGTTCTTCAGCGGCGACGGCACCTGCCGAAGTAAAATCGGTATTGGACCCAAACGTGCCGGAAAATTTCTGGGAAGCTACACCCCTACACAAAATGCATTGACTGTGGTACGTTACAATAAACCGGAAAACGTTAACGACTATGTAAATTCAATGTGGGAAATACAAGAGAAGCCCTACGGGGGCGATGTTGTAAACTCATATAACGATGGTCCACCTGCACCGGGCAAAAAGGCACTTGGTCCTTTTTATGAGTTAGAAACCTCTTCGCCCGCTGCCGCTCTCGCCCCGGGAAAATCCATTACACACACACACCGCACATCCCATATTATTGCTGACAGCAATATACTGGAAAAAATTGCCAAACAGTACCTCGGTGCAGGTTTGGACGAAATTAATAACGCACTACCTAAATAACGATATATAGCCGGCTGGCGCTTTCCTTTGTCTCTGCCCCTGCATACAACTTTTGTTAGCAGTCTCATCGGAGTTTTGCGCGAATACCGACTGGAAATACGGCAAACAGAAAAGATAATAAACATACGGTTTATTTTTTCATATATGCCTGCTGTTTGACTTGCTAAAAGAGCGCCTACTATACTATCCCGAAATTACCGTTGTTCTCCTGCCTCTCGCAGGGGGATTGGTTCTTTTCTGTGGCGTTATTGTGACGCAGGGTATTTTTTTAATATAGCCGTTTGCGGCGATTCTATTGCAGTTCATACGCGCATACATGCGCAATGGGAGAATATTGTGGAAAAACTGGTTAGTCTGTGTAAACGCAAGGGATTTATTTTTCAGTCGAGCGGTATCTACGGCGGCATCAACGGCTGTTGGGATTTTGGACCGCTTGGCGTAGAACTCAAGCGTAATCTTAAAGAACATTGGTGGTATACCTTTGTGCTGAGTCGGGATAACATGCTTGGCTTAGATGCCAGTATCATCATGGATCCTCAGGTGTGGGTGGCGAGTGGTCATGTAGAACAGTTTCACGATGTTCTTGTGGACTGTAAAGAATGCAAAAAACGTTTTCGTCAGGACCATCTCGAAGGGGAGCAATGTCCTGAATGCGGCGGTGAGCTTTCTGAACCCCGCGCTTTCAACAGTATGCTGAGCACACGTATGGGCGTGAGTGATGACAGTGCCGTGGAAGCCTATCTGCGCCCGGAAACCTGTCAGGCCATCTTTGTTGATTTCAAAGATATTTGTTCTTCAAACCGCGTGAAGATTCCCTTTGGTATTGCTCAGATCGGAAAAAGCTTTCGTAACGAAGTAAATCCCCGTAACTTTATTTTCCGCAGTCGCGAATTTGAGCAAATGGAGATTGAATTTTTCTGCCGGGAAGAAGAGGAGGAAAAGTGGTTCGAGCAGTGGCAGCAAGATATTTGGAGTTGGTATCTTGATATTGGGGTAAAGGAAGAAAAGTTGCGCTGGCTGGAACATCCCAAAGAGACGCTTGCCCATTATTCCAAACGTACTGTGGATGTAGAATATAAATTTCCCTTCGGATGGGGAGAATTGCAGGGACTCGCCAATCGCGGTGTTTATGACCTTACACAACATAGCAAGCACTCCGGAAAAGATCTCAGTTTCTTCGATGTACTGAATAAAGAACGGTATATCCCAACAGTAATTGAGCCTTCTGCAGGTGCCGACCGTGCTACTCTTGCCGTATTATGCGATGCGTATGCAGAAGAAACGGTAAAAGATGATTTACGGGTGGTTATGCGTTTCGACCCAAAAATGGCGCCTATTAAAGCGGCGGTATTACCATTGGTCAAGAAACATGGTTTAGCGGAAATTGCCGATACCCTCGAAAAACGACTGCGCAAGAAGTTTACAACCTATTATGATCATTCCGGCGCTATTGGCCGCCGCTATCGTCGCCAGGATGAAATCGGTACCCCCTTCTGTATTTGCGTGGATCACCAGACCAAGGAAGACGAAACAGTAACTATACGTCACCGGGACAGCATGGAACAGGATCGGATGCCTATGGATGAAGTAGATGCCTATATCCTGAAACGGGTCTCCATTCGCGACGTGTGCTGAAAAGGAATAATACATGTATAAAATAGCGACACTCTTTTCACAGGCAGCATCCTTCCCGCAGTATGCAGCATTGTATAATGCACGACTTGCAGAAATACTTGATAGCCTGGATATGGAAGCGTTGGGATCTGCCGCGGAAAAAATTGATAAAGCGCGTGAAACGGGAAAATCATTATATCTCATGGGCAATGGCGGCAGTGCTGCCATTGCCGCGCATCTGGTCAACGATCTTGTTGCAGGCGCATATATTGAGAATGCGGCGAATTTTCGGGTCTTTTCACTGTCGGATAATGTTGCCACTGTTACTGCACTCGCCAATGACAGCGGCTACGAAAGCCTGTTTTCGCGCCAACTAAAAGTACAGCTGCAGCCCGGAGATGTGGTGATGGCGTTGTCCGTAAGCGGCAATAGCCCAAATATTATTGAAGGACTCGAATATGCCCGCAGCACAGGGAATACCACGATTGGGTTATGTGGTTTCACAGGCGGCAAAATGATTGGCTTGTGCGACATCGCCCTGCTTGCAGAAACAACCCTGGATGAGTATGGTCCTGTTGAAGATGTATTCTCTATTGTGTGCCATATCCTGTCGGGATATCTAAGTATGAAATTGGGAAAACAGTTACATCACTAAGTAAGCACTCAAAAATTATTTGGGTGGGTATGTAAAGCACTATCCGCCCAAATACTAAAGCAGACTTACTTCAGGATATACAGATCTTTCCAGTTGATGCCTTCCACACCACCGGAATGCAATTGCAACGCAAAAGAGCCTTCAAACAGCTGTTGATCTTCGTCTTCCAGGTCCAGTACCCGTATTCCGTTTATCCACGTGGTTACGTGATTACCACGTGTACATATCTCTATCTCATTCCATTTGCCGGGACGTAACGCCACCGACTGCATGGTGCTGTGATCAGGTTTAACTAACCAGCCGCGTTTATAACTTTCATACACCCACCCGCTGCTGCCGGGACAACCCGGTTCTACTTCTCCCTGCAACCCCGAAATAAGAGGATAGCCGTCCTTCTCACGCAGTTTGATAGAGGAATGATAGAAAAGACCGTAATTCCCATCGCCCAGCATATTAAAACTGCCGCGCACACGAAAATCTTTAAATATTTCCTTGGTAGCCAGATAACCCTCCGATTTCTTTGGACCGCTGCTTCCAGAAATAATGCCGTCAATCACTTCCCATTTTTCGTCACCCCATTTTTTCCAGCCTTCAAAATCTTCACCATTAAATAAGGCATGCCACGCACCTTCCCGCTTATAATCCTTAATTTTGATATTGCGGTATTCTATTTCTGTGCTGTCGTCTTCCGACTGGAACGGGTTGAGCTGTAACGCAATATATCCCTTGATAAATGCTTCGTCTTCAACTTTGCAGGCAAGCACATCGTGTAGGTACACCTCTATCTGAGTACCCCGTGCCACAATGCGCATCCGATTCCAATCCTGCTGTTTTAATGTCTTTGCTGCCTCCATGGCAGGTTCGGCAAGATAACCCCGTCCATTTTCGTCCATGATGATGCCGGTGCCCAGGCGCTTACGTGTTTCCACGTTTATCTGATAGCCGTACATCTGCCCAGGGGCGGTTTGCAGTGTTTCCCCATCTGCAAGAGGCATACGCGGTAACCAGTGAGAGCGTAATTGTATGCCGCCGTTGGTGGGGGTCTGTGTACGGAATTCCAGTTCTATCTCCATGTCAGCAAAGGCACGTGCCTCATAGAGAAGCCAACAATTCTCTTCTTTCTCTGCCTTGCCAATGACAACGCCGTCTTCTACCTGCCATTCACCGCTGAGCACACGCCATCCGTCCAGTGAAGCCGAGGGCGTAATTGATTCCCACTCTACTGCACCGGCACTATTTACCATTGCAAGTAAAACCAATGTGATAACAAGTAGGTTTCGCATAAACACGTTCTCCTGAAAGTATTAGATTTTCACAGCCACAAATTTTTAGCGGCACATCATCCTAATCGCAGAAATTTTCCAGACTATATCGTCGGCAGTTCTACATCCCCGAAATTATCCATAATGCGTTCTGAACGCATTTTCTGAAGCATTTCGAGGGCAGTATTACCAGCTACTGTTTGTTGCTCTTTTACAGCATACCGTCGCCAGGTAATATTATTTTCTGCCTTTTCTTTCTCGCCCAAAATCCAGATATTCGGGATCTTACGCATTACGGCATTTCTAATTTTCTTGTTGAAACTTTCATTGCTGTCATCCACTTCCACCCGGAAGAAATTTTTGTGCAGCAGCAGCTCAATTTCTTGTGCGTAGTCGAATACGGCTGCATTTACCGGGACAAGTCGTACCTGTACCGGTGCCATCCAGGTAGGAAATGCACCTCCGTAAAATTCGATAAGGAAGGAGATCATACGTTCGTGGGTGCTGAGCGGGGCACGATGCAGAATGTAAGGGCGTTTCTTATCCCCGTTACCGTCCACATAAGTAAGGTCAAAACGGTCAGGCATGATGAAGTCTAACTGACAGGTAGATACAGTCTCTTCCCGCCCCATCAAATTCTTCACCTGAATATCTACTTTCGGACCGTAAAAAGCGGCTTCGCCTGTTTCTTCTTCGTATTCGACCCCAAGATTATCGAGAACGCCGCGCACAATATTTTCGCTATGTTCCCAATCGTCATAGCGATCTACAAATTTGTCACTGTTTTTGTCATGAAGTGACAGGCGTACCCGGAAATTGCCCATACGTAAATGACTATAATACATCATATACATATTGATAACAGCACGAAACTCTGATTCCACTTGTTCCGGGGTGCAATAAATATGTGCATCGTTCATGCACATAGCACGTACCCGCAGCAATCCTGACAGAGAGCCGTGTTTTTCATAACGAAATACATCACCGTATTCGCACAGGCGCAACGGCAAGTCACGATAACTGCGTAGACGCGACGCATATATTTTGTGATGGTGGGGGCAGCACATGGGGCGTAAATAGTATTCGTCATTTTCATCTACCGGCATGGACGGATACATACTGTCTTCATAATAGGGTACATGCCCGGAACGCAGGTACAGTTCTTTGCGAGTTACCGAAGGCGTAGTTACCCGTTGGTATCCTCCCAAAAACTCTGTTTCCTGTGCCCACTTTTCGAGTTCGTCACGCAGCACGGTGCCATTCGGCATCCATAATGGTAACCCCACACCCACTTCCACATCCTGAATGAACAGATCGAGTTCTTCACCCAATTTACGGTGGTCGCGTTCCTTGGCACGTTTGCGCATTTCAATATATTCTTTTAGCTCTTTCACTGAGGCAAAGGCCAAACCATAGATACGGGTGAGCATGGGACGTTTTTCATCGCCCCGCCAGTAACTACCGGAAATTCGGTCAAGTTTGAAGCATGCTTTGGGTACTTGTCCTGTATGTTCCAGATGGGGACCTTCACACATGTCCGTAAAATCACCAATGGTATAAAACGAAAGCGTACCGTTAACAGCTTTTCCCAGTTCAATCAGTTCTTTCGCATACTCGGTTTTGTACGGTTCCCCTTGATCTTCCAAATAGCGTACCGCTTCTTCACAGGATTTCTCTTCTCGAACAAAAGGTAATCGCGCTTTTATAATGGTGCGCATATGCTTATCTAACTGTTTAAGTTCTGCTTCCCCTATAGGGGTTTCCCCGAAATCGAAGTCATAATAGAATCCATTTTCCACCGCCGGGCCAAATGCAATTTTTGCATCGGGGCGCATTTTTAATACTGCCGCCGCCATAATATGGGAAAGGGAATGACGTAATGCTTTCAGCATTGCATTTTTTTCTTCTTCGATACTATTTACTGTTGTACTCATTTATATCTAACCCCATACGCTAATATAATCAGCGTGAAATCATTGAATTGAAAGAAATAACAACGGTATACGTGTAGATCTACCGTTAGGAATGATATGGCTACTTCACATTCACAGGGATGGTGATACGTTGGCCATTACGAATTACTACGACATCAAAATTCTTAACCCCGTCAAATTTCGATGCGTTCTCCATAATCTGCGGGATACTTTCCACGGCCATACCATTTACGCTGTTGATGATATCGTTGTTTTGAAAACCAAACAGTGCCGCACCCGGTATCTGACTAATATCGGTGGCAGTCAATCCCAATATCTTTCCGGAAGCATCTTTCGCAATATGGGGTTGATGGCGACCCATCAATGCCATGGGATCGATATCCTTCCCAAAATCTTTGGGAATATCTACCGGGTTCCGCTGCGCATTCTGTGTCATTGTACCCCGCTTGCTGATTGTTTTCGGCTCACTTTTGGGAGCTGGACGCGGAGTTTTACGTACGGGTGCTGCTGTTATCGTATCCAGCGTATACGTAAAGGACTCTATACCACGGCTGTCCCGATAATCCCAGGGGGCCAAAGCGGTTGGATCGGCATATAAGCCTATTGAGTGGGTTATGGCATGGGCATTTAACCGACGGAGCAATGCATTTTTCTCTGCGTTCCGTCGATCCCACCATGCCATACCTTCTGACACCATCAGGTGGCTGAGGCTTTCGCCCCCGGAATTAAATACAAGGACAACAGAATTCTGCTGTGAATCTGTCGTCAGTACACTGACATTTACGACCTCATTCAAAAACTTATCCGCAGCGAATCCCCGTGATTCTTCATAGTAGGTTTGACCCGGCTCCGGAGAATCCACACCGTACAAACGCACTTTCATTAGGGAGCCATTACGTTCGATCACAAGAATAGAACCTGTAACCACATCAGCCACAGTACCACGATAGGTTTCCCGGGCAGGGGCATTGATGGACTTCAATATTTCGTTCACTGTCATATCTGCAATCAAAGAAACTGGAGGCGGGGGCGTTTCCTGAGCCGCCGCTTCTTCAGGCTTCTCCACTGCAGCGTCGGGTGCAGCAAAAACGGTTGTACTTACCAGTACAAACAGGAAGCAGCACAAAAAAGACATATATCGGGAATAACACATAACGTTTCTCCTTGTAGCATTGTAATAAAAACATTCTTATTATACTATAGCATGAAAACGAGGTACGCTTGTAACTGGAAGCGATGTTGTACGCAGGCGCAGGTTCCATCGTTGCAGATTAAAGTTATCCCGTTTAAACCATCAGGACAACTGCATTTCATGATCTGTCCTGCCGATTGGAAACACTTTCTGCCAGGTGCAGGTTGTACCGTCTTACTTTTCCATTTTCTTCTTGAGGCGACGACTTGGCGCAATACCGAGATCTATTGCTTTTTCATAATGAGGACGTGCCAGTTCCGGATTCTTTTTATCCACGGCATACCACCACGCGAGGTTATAATGCCCCGGCATATAGTCGGGATATGCTTTCAGAAGTTTTTCGTTTAATACTATTGCATCCTCTACCTGTTTGTTTTTTGCCAAAGCAACGGCAAGACCATTTACGGCTTCCGGCATATTCGGGGTTAGATTGAGGGCGGCTCTAAAATTTTCTGCTGCAGCCGCATACTTTTTATTTAATAATAGATACGCACCCAGCGTGTACAGTCCTTCCGGTGTTTCCCGTAAACCGAGATCCGTGAGTATCGCTGCAGAAACAGCATCTACTGCCTGCTCGAAGCTATTCCGCAATACGGCTGCATTTTCCTGAGTCCACTGAGAGATGGCGTCTTTTTCTGTAGATAGCCGGGGTGCTGTAATATTGGGTGTTGCACGCTGCATGGGATCGTGCCATTGCACATCCGTAAAAAGATCCACAGAATACCAGACAATATCGTTACGCCATAACAGGCGGCCTGTTTGTACGTCGAAGAGTTTACCTTTGGCTTTCACTGCCAGTATGCCCCGGGGACCATAAATACCAAAACTTAGATCAAGATCAAGAGTTGTGTCATAGCCCGTGTGCCGTAATCCGGCAAGGCGTGCCTCTTGTGCCTCACGGGCATTATTATAGCCCGCAGTAGTTCCCGGTGGTGCAACCTGCTCGACATCCTGTATAAATCCCGGTGCTATACCCGATTCCATCTTTTCTAAAAAAACAGCGCAGGGATCGTAGTCGCCCAGCGCTTCACGTATACGTGTCGAATTTTTATTGTCCTGTACAGCACTGATTCCAGCGCCAAGCACTGTGGCTGCAGCACCGCCGATTTGCAGGGTTTGGCGTATTGGTGAGACCGCGACTGTAATTTTGGACTGGTGCAGGACCAGGCTGAATGCGGGATGGGATATGTTACGGATCAAGTCCGGATCATGGCGGGAACGGGCAGTAGAACATCCGGTGTTTCCCAGACTTAATGCCAAAATTATACCTATCATTGAAGCATAACGTATCATGCTGCTTTTCCTTATGGGTTGCGTGCTTCGTAAGGGAATCCATTTGCCGTTGCTTTACCTACAGCATATAAAACACAGATTCTATTCTATCACTAACTCGCCAAACAAAGAAACATAATAAACAACTCAAAAATACCACGTTTGGATAAAGGGAAAATATCGCAACAGGGCATTGTTTGCTAAGCTCATTAAACACGTAATATTCACAATGTCCTATGGCTGTATATTTCAGTTTTTCTTTGGAGGGAAATCAAACGGTGTATTTGTAAATAGACACACTGTTTGGTACAATAAAAGAAGAAGGCATAGGGTATGGAAGCTCTCCAGAGAGATTTTTGTATTGCGTGAAACACCGTTAAGTAATAGGGGTGTTTACTGCAAGGCTTTTGACAGGAAAACAACCTGTGATCGAAAACACAATTTTAGCGGTAATCATAGCGCTTCAGATTACTACTGCACTTTTTGCCATTCGCTTGTTTTGGAGTGAGGGACGCAGTAGGGCATGGCTTTTGGTCATCCTGATTTTTGTGCTTATCGGTTTCCGCCGTAGTACCATTCTACTGTTTGCATTGCCGGGAAGTACGTATGCTCCTCAGCAACTTCTTGCAGAACTTGTGGTTTTGTTTTCTCTATCCCTCTTATTGCTTCTCGGTGTATTCGGGATGCATTACTTCATAAAGCGTTTGGAAACTGCAAACGAAACACTCCGCAAGCAAGGATTTGTTTTTCGCAGTATGGTGGAGAATATTCCGGGAGCGGTTTATCGCGGTAATGTTGATACCGACTCCGCTATGTCATACGTCAGTGATACCATTGAGGTATTGACCGGCTACCCTGCTACTGACTTCATCGACAATAAAGTGCGCAGTTTCGGCAGTGTCATCCACGAAGAAGATACTTCTATCTGGTATTCCCGCCAAAAAAATATTGCGGAGAAGATTCCGTATGAGATTCGTTATCGTTTACGCCATGTAACAGGTCACATACTTCACGTACAGGAAAAGGGATGTGGTGTTTGGGATGAGTCGGGCACGCTGCTTTGGCTAAACGGGTTTATCTGGGATATTACTGAACGCATCGAGGCAGAAGAGACCCGATTGTCTTTGGAGCGTCAGGTGCAGCATACGCAAAAGTTGAAGAGCCTGGGTGTATTGTCCGGTGGTGTAGCTCATGATTTCAATAATTTGCTCATGGCTATACTGGGTCATTCCGAGTTAGCATTGATCGAACTGAATGATACTGCACCTGCTTGCAGCAGTGTAAAGCATATCCAAAAATCGGCGTATCGTGCCGCAGAGTTATGTCGCCAGTTACTGGCTTATTCCGGTCGGGGTGCTTTTGAAATAAAGCGGATAGGATTACATCACCTCGTTTTGGAAATCCTCGAACTTTTAAAAACGTCTGTTTCGAAAAAAGTACGTCTTGATATTAATTTACCTGAGGATTTACCATCCATTTCAGGAGATACCTCACAGATCACCCAGATCATCATGAATCTGATTACCAATGCGTCCGAATCTATCAATGATAATGCCGGAACAATAACCGTTACAGGGAATGTACTTGCAAGTACAGATGATATACCTGTGGGTGCTTTCATATCGGACGGCATGCCCCATGGTCGCTATATTTGTATCGATGTGACAGATACGGGCTGCGGTATGAGCCTGGAAACCATGGATCGTATTTTTGAACCTTTCTTTACCACGAAGGTTACCGGGCGCGGTTTGGGCATGGCAGCGGTTATGGGAATCGTGCACAGCCATAAGGGTGCATTATGGCTGACGAGCGAGGAAGAGGTAGGCACTACCTTCCGCGTATTTTTCCCGGTTGCCAAAAAGTTAACGAATTCCACCACATTTATGGTGCGTAGCAAGCCGAATCTATGGAAAGGGAGCGGCTTAATACTACTGGTGGATGACGAAGAGGAATTGTTACAGGTAGGCGAAAAGATGCTTTCTCACATTGGCTTTGAGGTGATTACTGCAACCAACGGTCGTGAAGCGCTTGAAGTTTTCAAGACGAGAAAAGATGCGATAGAAGCGGTGCTTCTGGATCTTACCATGCCGGATATGGATGGTAAGGAAACATTTTGTGAGCTGAAAAAACTGGATGAAAACGTAAAAGTAATTATTGTCAGCGGTTTCAGTCTGCAGGAAATTGAAGAGCGATTCAACAATATGGGACTGCTTGGAGCATTGCATAAGCCGTACTCTATGAAAACACTCAAAGAGACGTTGCAATCTCATTTTGACGAGAGCAGCTCCGACGAAGAATAAAAAATGGCAGGCAGCAAAATCTTTCCTTCTGCTGCCTGCCAAAACATGATGTTTACAACGAATGTATTTTACTCTTCCGTGTCAACACGCACATAGGTTTCGACTTTGTCTTGAATCGATTGATTGTACTCAAGGTTTTTATCTACACCCCCACCTTCCGCCCAAAAGATCATTAATTCGTCAAAGGGGTTCATACCCAGTAATCCACGTAATACCAGCGGGTTTTCTGCAGTTGCCGCAGAAGTTACGGTGATATATTCAGTCAGTGTTCGTAGTTGGCTGTCCAGCACAGGGATGCCATTCGTATCCCGTTTATTAATGGTGAACGTATCTGTGTGTTCAGTAATGTCTACATGCAGTTCCGAGTCTAACCCGGGAATAGCCAGCAGATGTCCTGCTTCGGCAAATCGTTTTGTAGTATATTCGCCTGTAGTACGATAGGTTTCAATCCATTTCCAAACAACGCCGACTCCCTTATCGCCCCGTACTCTTGCTTCACGATCTGCAAGGAATGTTTCTTCAATATAGGTAAACCTTTTTTCATCTCCAAAAGTGATCGTTTTGCGTACGCGTCCGTTATTTACAAAATTCTGTGCCACAGCATCACTGTCATAGTCATCTATAATCGTGGGATTAACAATCCGTGCCGCTTCAACCCATTGCCACATACCTGCAATTTTGCCGGCAGTGAGCGGACACCCTGAAAGACTTACTGCAAGAGCCGTCATCAGAACGAAACATACCATCTTTTTCATTACTTACTTCTCCTTTTTCTAACCTGTTATTTGCTGTAATCAGCTTTCTTAAAATACGCAGAGTAACGGAAGCCGGGCACGATTCAAATCGATTTCCCGCTGTTTAATGTCGCCCATTGTGCATTTTTTTATTCCCCAATGTCAATTCTGCTGTTGGAAAACAGAATGTTCTGCAATATATGGAGTCGGGAGCACGCAGCACTTCTATATAAAATGTCGTCGAATAGCTAAGGTGAGTCGGCTTGACAACAATAGAGACAACGCCAGTAAAAGAAGGGTACTTCCGCTGATAACAGCTCCTGCAAGGACTGCAGCCGGTTTGTATTCAAAGATTATGGTGTGTGCGCCGGGTCCGAGAGCAACACCTCGAAACAAACCGTTGACTTTGAGAATAGGGACGCGTTGTCCGTTTGCAGTTGCTTGCCATTCGGAGGCATAGGTATCGCTTAACACAAGGATGCCGGGCGTAACATTTTCTACCTTGATAATAATCTTTTCCGGGGTATCCAAATGCATCATAAGTTGTGTCTTTGTCGTTTCGGAAGGCAGCGGCAATGTACTGTCCGGAACGGTACGCGCCAGATGAGTGATTGCAGATTCCTCCAGTAGTATCACGCATTCATTGTGTGGGTTGAAGGACATGCCGCCCAGGATATCAAAAACGGACGGCATATCTGTCGCTATATGCCAGGAGCTTACCCAGGATAGGCGGGGCAGAGCGGTTTCATTTTCGTAGATGATTATCCCGTCCTGTTCTCCTTTGCGCCGCAATCGTACACCGGGCGCGGAACCGGTGACCAGTCCCCCGTTTTCGGAAGCCGCCACAGCCCGCACTGCCATTATGTTTAACAACAGTGCATGGGCAGCATTGGAAGATACATCAAGGGTGCTGTTTTCATTGCTTTTTCCCCCTTGCAGGGCTTGCCACCATTGTGTTTGCTCCGTTGTCAATGGGTATCCCGTACCGCCTGCCTCACGAAATCCCTCGAACATTCCCGTATTGCTGTGCATACCGCCTGCAGGAGAACCGCTCATCAGAACACGGTCGTCTAAAGCGGTGTTTCTCAACAAGCTATTCATTTCTTCCGGCAGGGTAAAATTGGATGCACCGTCGAAGAAGGGATGACTGTGATAAGTGATATTGGCGGTATTCAAATCCACAAATAAAAACAAGACAAGAATTATGCCGCTAAGTGCGCTTGCCCATCGCCTTCGAAACAAAGCGAATAGCAGCAGTGATACAAGAAAGGGAAGCATGCGTCCCCGGGCAGGTGCAGGAGCAAGTACGAAGAGAATCAAGAATATAAGGGTAACAAGTACCAGAGGCCTCCACAAATGGGGCGATGCCGTATTGTGTCGGGGAGCAAACAGCCGGTCTGCCCCTAAACACGCCAGGACTGCTACCGAAAACGATGCAGGATAAATCAGCACACCGGCACCCGAAATTATGGCAGCCCCCCACAACATTCCAGCGGAAAGAACGAAGAAAATACGCTCCCACCTGGGTATAGTGTGCATCAATGCCACGGGAAGCAGCAGCACGGTTGAAATACCAACATACCCCATCATGGGAAGTACTCCGCAGCGCATTTGTAATACCTGTTCCAGTAATGCACGAAAAGTACCGGGCATTATCCCCGCAACAGTAAATTGGCTGAAATATGCAGTGGGTGTATTGAGTTTTAATGCCCATATAAGAGTAGGAAGCCATTGTATACAGCTAAGCGCAACGGCAATAAAAACCATGAGCAGGAGTTTACTGTACAAGGCAAGCTTGCTTCCCGAAACGGATGAAGGCATTTCGCTGTCTTCAGTACTGCTGAACAGGACAAGTCCTACGGCGTATGCACTGCAGAACCCTGTTATTGCCAGTGCCAGGGGTGGGGATCCGGATAGCCACAGCAGCGAGAGAATGATACTTCCTGCAAACAAAATAATGAGTCGTGGTTCGCGGATGTATATACGCAATACCCAGCATAGCAAAGGCATCCAGACCAGTGCATTGGCAATATTCGGACGTGACATGGCTGCAGCAGCAGCGCCGCAACACATGTAAACAATGCCGCCCAATGCTGCAGGAATATACAACACGCCCATAGAACGCATATATAGGACGAAGAAAAATCCCATCAATGCCAATGCCATAAACGCATGTAGTGCCAGTGCCTGCGGTGTATCGAAAAACAAAAATACCGCATTAAGGGGCTGCAATAATCCGTGCGTCGGGTGAGCAAAAAATGGCACGCCGCAAAGCTGTCGGTCGTTCCAGAGGGGAAGTTCACCTTCGCGTAATCGGCTGAACCCATAGTGCAGGGTCGGTATTATTTCCAGATATAGATCTTTGTTTTCTTGGGCAAGACCCGAACGCTCCTGCCCCGGCGCTTCAACTCCGATCCAGAATATCGGGCTTGCCAGGATAAATAATGCCGCTGCCAGAAAAAGCGGTAAAGGCGCATAATTACTTTGTTGGGAAATATTCACCGTTACTCAAACAGTTCTTCTACCACTATCCTGCACTGTTCCTGAACCGCACAGGCCATTGCATGGGTTGCCGCCAGACTATTCAGGTTATTCCCTGCGCTCGTTTCCGGTTCCAACTTTTTTTCCAATGCTGCAGCAAAGTTGTCCAGCAACCATGCCTGCTGCGTGTTTTTCATTTTCAAAAGAGGAACCTTGCGGCGGGTGGTATTTTTATTTGTGAAATATATTGCGCTGTCTTCAATAAGCAGAACCCCTTTTTCGCCTTCAATGCGC
>JAGLCZ010000566.1 GCA_023145975.1 Candidatus Hydrogenedentota bacterium
ATATCGTATCACAACAGAAAAGGAATTCATATGACATTGCGTGTAGCTATTGTCGGCATGGGCAATATTGGAAATACTCATGCCCGCTGCTATGAAAAAAACCCGCTTGCCACTCTGGCAGCAGTATGCGATATAGTTGCCGAACGCGCTGATACCGCAGCCAAAACCTATCAATGCCCTGCATTTTACAGCATTAAAGAACTACTTGCCTCGGGCATTAAGATTGACTGTGTAAGTATGTGTACCGCAGGGAAAGAAAATGGCGGCGACCACTATGCTGCCACTATAGAATTGCTGAAAGCAGGTCTCCCTGTGCTTGGCGAAAAACCAATCTCTAATGAGGTACTCAAGGCCAAGAAAATGGTGGCTTTGGCAAAGAAAAAAAAATTGCGCTACGGGGTTAACCTAAACCATCGCTTTACACCAGCAGCACAACGTGCCAAGGAATGGATCGAGGCAGGACGCTTGGGCACACTCCATATTATCAACATGACCATGTGGATTAACAATCCCAATGAAACATCTCCCCATTTTCATATTCGGGCACTACACCCCCACTCCATTGACGTGATGCGCTATTTCTGTGGTGATGTAGACAAGGTACAGGCATTTTTTCTGCGGGGAAAAACCGTGGAAGGAAAAAAACGGAAATGCTGGTCAAATCTACAAGCAAACATGTTATTCAAAAATGGGGTGGTAGGACATCTTACCGGAAGTTATGATGCAGGGGGCGCATTCGGTCTGGAACGGTGCGAAATTACAGGCAGCAAGGGACGTATTGTTATTAAAGAGGCCTGTGAGGAACTCACCTATTACAGCCGCAATAATAGCGAAACGGAGCACTACCATCATCTGGACGGTATGACCAATTTCTCAGAAACCTTTGCATCACGTATCAACAAATGGCTCGAACAAAATAGTAAAAAAGTGATCCCTGAAAAAATTGACGGCAGCGGCGAAGATGCACTTCGTGCCCAAAAAATAATTGAAGCGTGCATCACCTCCTGGGAAACAAATTCCATCGTAAAAATACGATACTAAATAAAGGAATATGGGATGATTCAACTTGGTGTAAATACCGTGCTCTTTGCAGGAACCGATTTCAAAACAGCCGCACAAGCCATTAAATGGGCTGGCTATGATGCTATGGAAATATCAGCAATAGAAGGCATGTGCGAGCATTTATGCCTGGATACCTGGAAACAGGATGCCGCAGAAATTAAAGCGGTGTCGGAGGATCTGCAGTTACCTATCACTGCCATGGAAGAAGCTACATTAGATGAAACACGTCTTATGATGGCATTTGAAGCGAGCGCTGAAATAGGTATTCCAGTAGTCAACGTGGGTCCCGGCGGTTCCAAAGATATTCCTGAAGACCTACCACGAGTGATTGATATGCTTGCGAAAATGGCGGAGAAGGCACAGCCCTTCGGCGTTGTCTTATGTGTGAAAGCACATGTCGAGGCAAGCATCTGGAACACTGCCAGCACCCTTGAAGCCATGTCAAAAATTGATTCACCGGCATTTGGCATTGATATGGATCCCAGCCATATCCATCGTGGCGGAGAAATCCCTAAAGATGCACTCCAACAAGTGATCGCACGGGTACGCCATATTCACATTCGCGACTGCGCTGGTCCCGGCCCTCCTCCCGGTCCTCCCGAATTACAAGCCTGTGGTCGAGGAAGTATTGATCTATGGGGATATTGCACAACCATGGCAGAGGCCGGCTATGACGGGCCGGTTAATTTAGAAGTAATCGGAGCAAATGAATATCCTACTGAACGCTGTGCCATTATCGCTGCTGAAAGTTATGGCTACCTCAACGCATGCCTACAGGGCTGTGATGCCCGTTAGTTTTGATTTGAATACCAGATATATTTACAACAAAAACACAACAATAAGGTAATTTTATCATGCCAAAGAAACACCCCAATATACTGATCTTTGCCATTGACAGTATTCGCCGTGATCATATGAGCTGCTATGGCTATCCAAGACTAACGACGCCCTATTTCGATGAACTGGCCTTTAATGGCACCCTTGTCGAAAATGCGTTTAGTCCTTATATCCCCACAACGCCCGCCTACTCAAGTATGCTCACCGGGCAAGATGTAATCAGTCATCAAATGGTAAGCCTGGGACCCAAGGGTCCTCTTGACAAGAAGCACCCCACACTCCCCGAACTCCTCAAGAAAGCCGGTTACACCAGCACTGTTGTCGGGTTTGATAAGGGCTTCTATCGCGGTTTCAACAAATATCTCAACTTCGAAGGATGGGTCTCATGGGAAGATCGTCCAGCACGCAAAGCAGAAAACTTAAACGATGCTGCCCTCCCCGCCTTAGAAAAAATGCACAAGTCCGGAAAGCCCTGGATGCTGTTTTTACGGCATATGGATCCCCATGCGCCCTATATGCCGCCTGCCCCTTACGATTCTATGTTCTATTCGAAAAACCCCTGTGATCCAAAAAATAAAAGTATGAAGCCCGTATTTGCATTCAAACCCTTCGCTGACTTTTTGGCTTCCTGGATGCCGCCCAAGTGTACGGACAAGGACTTTGTTATTGCCCAGTATGACGGCGCACTCGCCTATATGGATGCCTGCTGCCAGCGTATCGTCACACGCCTGGAAGAACTGGGATGTATTGATGACACACTCATTGTGATCACTGGTGATCATGGCGAAACACTGTATGACCATGAAATCTATTTCGACCATCACGGTCTATACGAACCCACTCTTGTCGTTCCATTGATCTACTACTGGCCCGGCAAGATTCCATCCGGTGTGCGCAGTCAGGCTTATTCCAAACATGAAGATATGATTCCGACAATACTCGACCTTTGCGGTTTAAAATCCCTTGCAAAGGGAGTCAAACTCGATGGGGTATCCTTAGTAAAATACTTCAACGAGCAAGACTCCTCACCCCGTTCAGAATTTTATATCACCGAATGCACATGGATGCGCAAACACGGCTGGCGAACCCCCATCTGGAAATTCTGGGAAGCACTGGAACCCGACTTTCATAATAAACCCCCTGTCGAACTTTATAATATTGTGGAAGATCCTGAAGAATCCAACAACCTTGCCCAAAAAGAACCCGCTATTGTTGAGATGCT
>JAGLCZ010000567.1 GCA_023145975.1 Candidatus Hydrogenedentota bacterium
CCGGTTCCTTTCAGATGGGCCGCCCTTATAAATGGAATCTGGAATGGGGTGCTGAGAGAAGCAATGAAGTACCGGTTCACGAGGTATATCTGGATGCCTATGAAATAGGAAAATATCCCGTAACAAACCAGGAATATGCAAACGTGCTGAACTGGGCCCACAAGCAGAATTTATTAACCCATGAAGATGGCAGCCCCTACACCAGCGGACTGGTTTATGCCTTTGGAAAACCACTTGCAGATACAAAAGAAAGTACCAGTTGGTCTCAGATTACCTGTAAACACGGTGAATTTACCGTACGAACAAATTCGGGATATAACAGGCAAAACTTTTCCATGGAAAACCATCCCGTAGTCGTAGTGGACTGGTACGGCGTGGTTTGCTATTGCAACTGGCTAAGTAAAATACAGGGGTTAGAACCCTGTTACGACACTTCCGACTGGACACGTTATGAACCTGTTCGGAACGGATATCGTCCCCCAACGGAGGCAGAATGGGAACGGGCAGCGGCATGGGACGGCACCAAACACTGGCGGTATGGGTTTGTAAGTGATACTCTTGATATTTCAAGGGCAAATTACGGTTATGATACAGGAAAATGGGCAAATCCGCTGGGTCTATCCAATGTACCGCGATCCTCACCTGTAGGCTGGTACAACGGTGTAAACCCTATACACCTGAGTGAAGTAGACAAATTAACCATAGACAGCCCAAGTCCGGTAGGAGCTTATGACATGGCAGGCAATGTATGGGAATGGTGTCATGACTGGTGGTGCCGCAACTATACCGAAGAACCTGTTAGAAATCCTACTGGACCGGAAACAGGAACCTATCGCTGCCTGCGCGGCTGCGCCTGGTTCTATCCAGGCTATTTATGCCGCACAGCTTACCGTTCAACACTCAAGCCCCTTGACCGACGCAGTTACAACTACGGGTTTCGAGTCGCACGCACTCCGTAAAAATACTATTTTAGCTGCATTCACCTGCGCGAATATCTGCGGCCCGGTCTTCTATTTCCTCCCGGGAAATACCGGCTGCATTATACATGGCAAAAATATTTTCATTTGGTGTTTCCGGAGGCACTGCGTGGGAAGCGGCAAGAATATAGCCCCCACCGTCACAAGTCATATTTTCAATCAATGTCACAGTTTCCCCATACACGTCATCTGCAGACCCGTGAGGAAGAAGCTGTTGTGTGTCAACACCGCCCATGAATGCAAGATGATCTCCAAACTCTTTCTTTAATCCGGTAGGATTCATTCCCGGACAGTTACACTGTACCGGATTGAGAATTCCAACACCAATTTCGATAAGATCAGGAATAATCGGTGCCAATGCACCACAGCAGTGATAAGCCACCGGTAATCCATGTTTCCTGCCCACTGCCACAATCCGTTTCATCAAAGGCTTCACCAAGTCACGCCACATTTCCGGATTCATTATCAACGCCTGCTGTCCTGCTACATCATCCCCGGTCCAAAGCCAATCCAACGGAAACCGTGTACATGCATCTTCCGAAAGACGCACTGCGAAATCGGCACAACGCGTCATCATCTCGGATGCCAATTCTACATCCAGCGCTAAATCCAAAACTGCTGCTTCCAAACCACGGATACGCGCATACATTTCAAAGACACAGGGAGACACATCACACCCTATAAAATAGGTTTCACTCTGGGCAGCAATAGGGTTCATCAATGCGAGCAATTCATCCTTATGCTCCCGGGGAAGTTCATAGGCAATACATGCTTCCCTGTCGGCAGCCTCCAATGGTGATGTAACAATTTGGTTGAATTCTCCCTCACGCCGCCAGGTAATCCCCCAATAATCCTGGTGGGAGTCCCCCTCGTTCTCATGGATAATACCCTCCATGGCATAATTATTGTTCACCCAAGTCTGACGTATATCATCACCAAGCGCCTCGACCAACCGCGCCACAGGTATTTCCAACGCATGTGCCAATTGCTGCGCAGTGGAAGGGTGAAACCACATCCATACGGGTATCCGATCCGTCGGTTCATGCAGCAGCGCTTTTTGAACACGTTCTTTAGAAGTCATAAAATCTTCTCCATTCAGTTCTTATAAACGAAACCATTACCTAATCATAAAATGTCTGGCAATCCCGCTAAATTTCTATGAACCTTAATCTACAGCCTGTTCTTTGAGAAAATGCAATACTGTGTCACGATCGGGTATGGAGGGCTGCGCACCTTCTACCGTTGCGGCAAGAGCTCCTGCTGCGTTGGCAAAACATAAGGTATCATGTAAGGACATAGCGCCCCAGGCAACTCCCAAGGCGGCAGTAAACGAATCACCTGCGGCAGTAACGTCTCTGGCTTCCACTTCAAAAGCAGGAATATATAGTTCTTCATCGCCGCAATACAGGCAGCCTCTGCCTCCCAATTTTATCACAACTTGCGCAACCCCGCTATCCCGCAGATGATGTGCTGCTTCGCGTGCAGTATCCAACGAATCCACAACAACACCTGTCAATGATTCTGCTTCAGTCTCATTGGGTGAAACCAAACTAATATCTGCCAGTAATTCCGGTGATACAGCACGTGCCGGACTCGGATCCAATATCGAAAAAGTATGGGTCTCCCGCGCCAGATTAAATACCGTTTCCACGGTCTCCTCGGGAATCTCTAACTGCACCATAATCATATCCGCCTGTGCAAACAAATCATATAATCCTGTGATATCTTCCGGGAGCAGGTCATAATTCGCGGAAGGTGCTACCACTATAGTATTCTGCCCAGACTCTGTCAGTAATATCGATGCTGTACCTGTCGGCTCATTTTTACTTGTTTTCAGATGGTCCACGCAAATTCCTTCCTGAATGAAGCCCTCCCTCTGCAACACGCCGAAGGAATCATCCCCAACACAACCAACAAAGGTGACATTTGCACCCAATCGCGCCGCTGCCACAGCCTGGTTAGCTCCCTTCCCACCGCGAGCCGTCATAAAATTCGTACCTAAAAGAGACTCTCCCAGCTTTGGTAAACGGGATACCCGCATGATCAGATCCATGTTG
>JAGLCZ010000568.1 GCA_023145975.1 Candidatus Hydrogenedentota bacterium
CAGTCTGCCACCTCGCCTTTTACCAGTGCCAGATGCTGGTAGGTATCTATGTCTGTTTCATAAGCGATTAGACTGAATCCGCCAAATTCTGTGGGCATCTTTACCTGTGCCATGCGTCGTACCAATTTCTCAGTTTGGCGACGATACCGGATGATGTCGGCAATGGAACATATTTTGAGATTATGTTCTGCAGCAAAAACCTGAAGATCGGGCATGCGTGCCATGGAACCGTCGTCTTTCATGATCTCACAAATAACCGAAGCGCGTCGGAGTCCCGCCAGACGCATCAGATCAATAGAGCCCTCGGTTTGACCGGTGCGCACCAATACGCCTCCAGCGCGTGCGTGCAATGGAAACATATGTCCCGGACGGACCACATCATTTGACGTTGATTGCGGATCGGCAGCCACAAGTATCGACTGGGCGCGGTCGTGGGCACTGATGCCTGTGGTAATCCCTTCTTTTGCTTCAAAGGATACGTGGAACGCGGTACTTAATTTTGCTGTATTTTCTGCTACCATGGGAGGCAGATCGAGCCGTTTCAGGTCTTCTTTTTCCATGGGCATGCAAATCAGTCCCCGCCCGTGCCGTGCCATAAAATTAACCGTTTCCGGAGTAACTGTTTCCGCTGCACAGACGAGGTCGCCTTCATTTTCACGATCTTCATCATCTACCAGAATGATCATGTTGCCGCAGCGTAATTCTTCAAGTATTTCAGGTATGGGAGTAAGCATAGGAGTACTTTCTATCCAGGTTCGTTTCATACAAATCCGTGTTGTGCAAGAAAATCGGTGGTGACCCCGCCCGCCCCGTCACGGGTTATATAATGACGAATGTGCTTGCCAATCACATCCGCTTCCAGGTTCACGTGGTCATTGGGTCGTTTGGCGCCCAGGGTTGTTGCCCGCAGCGTCGTTGGGATGATAGCGACAGAAAAGGCGTTGCGTTCAGGGGCTATCACCGTTAGGCTAATGCCGTCAATGGTTACAGATCCCTTCGGTACCAGGTATTTCGCCGCCTCATCCGGTGCGTCAAAATGCCATAACGAGAAGGTGCCCTGTTCTGTAATAGAAGTAATACGTCCCACCCCGTCTACGTGTCCAAGCACGAAATGTCCTCCGAAGCGGCCGTCGGCGCGCATGGCGCGTTCCAGATTAACGGCATGTCCGGGCTTGAGTTGTCCCAGGGTGGTTCGGGACCATGTTTCAGGAGATACCTGCACCACAAACCCTTCTTTATTGAAGGAGGATACAGTCAGGCATACGCCGTTAACAGCAATACTGTCTCCGTTGTGGATATCTTCGAGCACTGTTTTGGCGAGAAGGGTCAATTCAGTGCTGCTTCGCCGTGATACGGCGCCTATTTCTTCTATGATTCCGGTAAACATACTATTTTTTGCCTGTACTATTGGATCAGATCGGTCAGAGATCTCAATACCAAATTCTTTATCGCTAAAATTTCTAATTCTTAAGTTCTAATGTACCTGAAAGCAGGATGTCCTTGCCGATAGTGTGTGCTTCCAATTCTGTAATCGGCAGCGCGTGGTCCATGTGTTTCACACCGATACCTTCTACAGGTGTTATTGCTTCACGACCCCCAATAATTTTTGGTGCCACAAAGAAACACACCTTGTTTACAATACCTGCCTCGAATGCAGATGCCAGCGTTGCCCCTCCACCCTCAATGAGCAGCGACGTAATACCTTGTTCGCCCAGGGTATGTACCAATGCCGCCATGTCTACGCCGTCTGGCGTTGCGGGTAATACAAATACTTTATCTGCAAAGGGGTAGTCACGTTCTTTTGTTGCTGCCACCCAGGTTGGTGTTTCCCGGGGGGTGAAAAATACGGCTGCAGTTTCAGGCAAATGTCCCCCTGCATCCAGAATAACACGTACGGGATGACGTTCATTCCCTTTAGGGAGCCGTGTAGTCAAACTTGGGTTGTCCAGCAGCACCGTGCGGCTTCCCACCAAAATAGCGTCATGGGCATGACGCATCTCATGGGTGTGCTTACGTGCTTCTTTTCCTGTAATCCACTGCGAATGACCTGCCCGTGTGGCTATTTTTCCATCAAGAGTCATGGCGCATTTGGCAGTTACAAAAGGTAAGCCTGTGGACATATAGGTAATCCAGTTTTCGTTTAATTGACGTGACGAGACTTCAAGCAGTCCGATATCTACGCGAATACCGGCTTCACGCAGTACTGCTGCGCCCTTGCCGCAGACATGCGGGTTCGGATCGCTCATAGCAATGACTACCCGTGCCGGCTTTCGTTCCAGGAGCAGACGGGTGCAGGGCGGCGTGCGTCCCTCATGATTGCAGGGTTCCAGCGTGACATATACCGTTGCTCCCGCAGTGTCAGCATTGCCGCATGCAGCGTAGGCATTGACTTCGGCATGGGGCATTCCTGCACGTTCGTGCCAGCCCTCGCCGAGAATGATGCCGTTTTTCACAATGACACAGCCCACCATCGGATTCGGGCTGCACCAACCCCGCCCGCGTGCGGCAAGTGCCAGTGCACGGCTCATATAGTTATTGTCTGACTGCATAAAAAATACCCCAAAATGGCATACTAAGCCTTTCGGGGCAGCAAAAACACAAATTGACACTATCCCTGTATACAAGGATACTGCATACGGACTTAACGCCCGCATCACAAATGTTACTACATTCGTGACCGCCTTCTCTCATCCGGACTGTACCGTCGGCTCCGGAATCTCACCGGTATCAACGTCATAAGACGCTCGCGGGCTTTCACCGCCGGTCGGGAATTTCACCACGCCCCGAAGGTCGGCTGAACTTTTCTACCCCCTATTTTACGCTTTTGGCTTCCAGTCTGTCAAATAAATGCTTTGTATTTGTATTTTCGACTATGTGTA
>JAGLCZ010000569.1 GCA_023145975.1 Candidatus Hydrogenedentota bacterium
ACAAATCAAGATACACCTGCCGATCATCATCCATAAAAAACACATCCTGCTGGTTATTCCCCCGCTGGGTAATGTAATGTGCCTCTCCGGCAACAACTATGCGTTCAATTCTTGGCATGAAAGCATTCTATCACGTTAACATGCAGAAGTCAACTATAAATAGGTGACTGTCCCCTATTATGGGAAACTGGGTGCCGTAAGGGAAACAGGATACAAAAATCAGGGAGATTCCGGCAACACGTGTCCCTCGTGAATCCAATCGCCGACCTGCTTGAGTGTCTTCACGTCAATGTCGCGAATCTTTCCTTCGTAGTTTGGGCCGACATTCACGGAAAAAATATTGCCGTATTTCACGGCTTCAAGATAATCCCGGTATATCTTCTCTGCAGAATGACAAAGCGTATCGTGCCCGGGAAGTGAATAAAACCAATCCGCCCCACCCTTATGTTTCGGTAGAATGGGATAGGTAAACTCAGCGACCTGATATCCCTTATAAGCCGCCTCGCTTTCCTTATTGTATTTGCTGGATTTGCTGTCACCTATTACTCCTGCACTTCCCCGTTCCCGCAGCGAAAGACGACCCGCCGGTTCCCCATGGTTATACCCGACAAAACAGTTGGGCTGAAATTGGAGTACCCACGTCGTAGTGTCCCCATGGTTCACACCCCCTGTTCCCTGCGCATAATCCATCCAAAAAAACTCGATGGGACCATACTGTGTACACAATTCTTTGAGTTGCTCTTTTTTTAGTTCAGCATTCGCACCGGAAGCCCATAATGCTTTATCAAAACGCCTATTCCCCCTGGCATCACCCCGCTTTGGATACCCGCCTTCGATCCACGTCCAGTCTCCCTCCGAAAAATACAATGCCAACTTCAATCCGTATTTGTCGCAGGACTTTTTCAATTTCGCCAACACATCAATCCCCAGGGGTGCGTTGTTCACCTTAAATTCTGTAGTCGCTGTATCCCACAAACAAAAGCCGTCATGATGCTTCGTCAAAAAAAGTATATACGCCATCCCTGCATCTTTCGCCACCTGACACCACTGATCCGTATCACAGTCCACAGCTTTAAAATAAGCAACATCGTCCACACCGCGTGTCCACTCCTCCCCGGAAAAGGTACTGAATGACCAGCAGATGAACATGCCGAATTTCATGTCCTTGATCTGCTCTGCACGAATTAAATCAGGAAGTTTCTCAGGAGTAATTTCCGGAACGGCACTGGACAAAGGAATAAACAAGCATACTGCCAGCATCAAAAAACCGATTTGAGTTCTCATATAAATTTTAGCCTTTCTGCGACTATGTTTCCCGGGGGCGGTTGGCAAGGTGTTTCAGGTGATAGAGAAGTGTTTGTGCATCCCGGGGCGAAAGTGCATCGGGATCAATTTTTTCCAGTTCTTTTTCGATTTCGCTGGGTTCGTGAGTAGCGGCGGCAGGTGCAAAAAGGTACATTTGCTGTACCCCTGTATCTTGATCGACACCCGTTGCGGGACTCCCTGCTTCGAGGGATTCAAGTATTGCCCGCGCTCGTTGTAATACATCCGGCGGCAGCCCTGCAAGTTTCGCTACCTGGATGCCGTAGCTGTGGTCTGCACCCCCTTCGACAACCCGGTACAGAAACACAATAGTATCCTGCCAGTCACGGACAGAAACATTTACATTGCCTGCATGTTCCAGTTTCGCTCCCAGTTCGGTTAGCTCGTGGTAGTGGGTAGCGAAAAGAGTACGTGCACGGATGGTATCGTGGATATATTCTGCCACGCTCCAGGCAATACTGATACCGTCGTAGGTACTGGTTCCGCGTCCAATCTCGTCGAGCACCAGCAGACTGTTTTCTGTGGCGGTGTTCAGGATGGCGGCCGTTTCAATCATCTCCACCATAAATGTACTTTCGCCCCGCACCAGATTATCTGATGCACCTACACGGGTGAATATACGATCCACCACACCGATAGATGCAGTGCCTGCAGGTACGTAGCCGCCCATTTGCGCCATGAGACAAAGCAATGCCACCTGTCTCAAATAGGTAGATTTACCTGCCATATTCGGACCGGTCATAATCAACATACGCACATCACGGCAATCCAAATCTGTATCATTGGGCACAAACTCGCCCTGTTTCGTCAATACTTCGACCACAGGATGGCGACCATCCTTGATATCTATGGCGCCGGAATCATTAATATCGGGGCGACAATAGTTATTGGCGGCAGCCACATCTGCCAGTGCAGCCAGTGTATCCAATATGGCGATACAGTCCGCATTTTTTCTAATGCGCAACGCTTCATTCGCTACGATTTTACGCAGTTCAAGGAAGAGGTCATATTCCATAGACTGCATTTTATCCTGTGCAGTGAGAATCTCTTCTTCCCGCGTTTTAAGTTCCGGGGTGATGAACCGTTCCGCATTGGCAAGGGTTTGTTTGCGCTCGTAGTCGTCAGGTGCCAGTCCTGCCTGCCCACGGCTAACTTCAATGTAATACCCGAAGACACGGTTGTAGCCCACTTTGAGTTTTGCAATACCGGTGCGTTCCCGCTCCCGCTGCTGCAAGGCGGCAATCCAGTTTTTCCCGCCATGAACCAACTCGCGCAACCGATCAAGTGCTTCATCATACCCGCTGCGGATGAGATTCCCCTCGTTGAGGGTCATGGGCGGCTCATCTACAATGGCTCTATTGATAAGAGAAGTAATATCGTCAAGGGGATCGAGGCTGCTAAACAGTTCTTGAAGAAGCGGTGCCCGGGTGGTTTGCAGGGAATCGCGCAGAGCAGGAGTCTGAGTGAGGGCGGCACCGATTGCTCTTATGTCTCGTGCATTACCTGCGCTTGCGCTGATACGTCCCAGCAAGCGCTCGATATCGGGCATACCCTTCAATGCGTTCCGTAATTCCATACGTAACGAAATGGTTTCAAATAATTCCGTTACCGCCTGTTGCCGTTCAAGGATTTCGCCCCTCTGCGCCAACGGGTGAAGAATCCAGTGGCGAAGTTTACGTTCGCCCATACCGGTCAAAGTACGGTCGAGTACACCTAACAGGGAACCCCGCTTGGATTTATCACTGAGGGTCACTATTAATTCAAGATTGCGCTGAGTATTGCCGTCGAGTGCAACAAAAGCAGAGGGCTGCTGGTGGCGGGGTAATGCCAGATATGGAAATGAATCCCGTTGTGTTTCCCGAATATAAGCGATTAACGCACCTGCACAGCCCAGTGCGCCCGGGATATTTGCAAGGTCTCCCAGCCCTTTAAGCGTGCTCAGTTGGAAGAGATGAAG
>JAGLCZ010000057.1 GCA_023145975.1 Candidatus Hydrogenedentota bacterium
GAACGTAAAAATCCAAAACCATCAGGAAGGATCTCCAAGGTACCTTCCCCATAGGCAGAACCTGATTTCTCGATGCTGGCCTGCAGTAAACGAAAGATTAGATCCTGTCGCTTCAAACCACCATACTCCTGCAGATTAATCTGCTCTGCAAGATCCACCAACTGCTGCATGGTCATGGACTTCATATCACGAATAGCAATATCCGGACCATCTCCCAAATCAGGCATGGGTTCATTGGCTACATCTAATATGCGGGGTCTACGTGATCCTTGTCCCTGCCCACCCGGACGACGCGGCTTGTTACGTTGCGGACCGCCCTGTGATCTCCCGGGTGCTCCACCTTTCCGGCGCGGATTATTCGTTCTACGACCACGAGGTTTGTCTGAAGCTGTTTGCTCCGGCATATATATTCCTTTCGATGCGTTTCTGTGTCAAAAACAATTGGTTTCAATACTATTCCTGCGCCGTAAAATAGCGGCAGCAAGTTTAACTCTTAAAATATTCAATGAATCTCTGCCCAGTTCTCCCCAATACCCACATCCACTTTTAGCGGAACATCCAGTTGCGTCACATTTTCCATTGCATCTTTCATCGCTGCTACAACAGGTTCCACCAAATTCTCCGGTGTTTCCACCACCAATTCATCATGAACCTGCAGCAAAGAATACGTCCCGTCAAATTCCTTCAATCGGTCGTCAAGCCGAACCATGGCAATTTTAATAATATCGGCAGCGGCACCCTGCACAGGCGTATTCACTGCCACCCGCTCAGCAGCATTCCGTTTTACACCGTTCGTACTGTTAATTTCTGCAATATAACGGCGCCGCCCAAACATCGTAGTCACAAAGCCGTGCTGCCTTGTCTCTTCTTTTACACGTTCAATCCAACTACGAACGCCCGAATAGGTTTCAAAATAGCTATCGATAAATATTTTCGCCTCACTTCGCGCAATTCCAAGGTTTCGTGCAAGTCCGAAATCGCTTATGCCGTATACAACACCAAAATTAACTGCCTTTGCCTGCCGCCGCATTTCCGGACTAACTTCTGCTGGTGCAACGCCAAATACTTTCGCCGCTGTATCACGGTGAATATCTTCGTCGGCATTGAATGCTTCCAGCATTTTTTCATCCTTTGACAAATGCGCCAGAATACGCAGCTCTATCTGTGAATAGTCAGCGGCAATAAGGCGTAGTGACGATTCTCCCGCCACAAAACCCTGACGTATACGCCGACCATACCCGGTACGCACGGGAATATTCTGTAAATTAGGATTGCTGCTCGATAAACGACCCGTAGCAGCAACAGCCTGATTAAATGAAGTATGAATGCGCTTAGTCACAGGGTGTACCAGTTTCGGCAACGCTTCGACATAGGTACCACGTAATTTTTCCAACGTTCTATATTCTAGAATCGCTTCAGGCAAAGGATGCTCCTGTGCAAGCGCCTCAAGTACTGCCACATCTGTTGAATAACCGCTCTTAGTCTTTCGCAGCGGTTTTAACCCAATCTTCTCAAAAAGAATACCCTGCAGCTGTTTAGGTGAATTTATATTAAAAGACTCGCCAGCCAACTGATAAATAGTTGATTCAAGTTTTTTTAGATTCTCAGATATCTCCACCTGCAAAGAAGAAAACTGACGACCATCTATGGTAATCCCCCGCATCTCCATATTTGCCAATATTCGGATAAGAGGCAACTCAATGGTATTAAACAGGGAATCAAGTCGATCCTTCGCCAACGACGGCATGAATACTTCTGCCAGCCGGTACGTCATATCCGCATCTTCACACGCATACTCGGTCGCCTTGTCAACCGAGACTTGATCAAAAGTAATGGATTTTGAACCTGTGCCAATAAGTTCAGAGATGGGAATCTTCTTGAAATTGAAGTAGTGCAAGCTTAGTTCGTCTAAATTGTGCCTTAAACGGGAGGGGTCTGTCAAGTACGAAGCCACCATGGAATCCATAACTACGCCCCGCAATGAAATCCCCGCCCGATTCAAAACTATTATATCATACTTTATGTTGTGTCCAACTTTATGTATGGAAGGGTCTTCCAACAGCGGTCGAATTGTTTCCAATACCTCCTCGCAGGAAAGTGAGGTATACATCTCCCCGGAAGCATTCATAATATCTTCGAGATCGCGCGGTGCATGGCTGACAGGTACATACCATGCATAGCCGGGCTTTGAACACAAAGAAATACCCACGAGCCGCGCAAACATGGGATGTATATTTGTGGTTTCCGTATCAACGGCAATTAACCCCGCATCCTGCATCTCAGCAATAACCTGCTTCAATGTGGCAATACTATTCACAAGCCGATATTCATGAGGCAATTCCACCGGCAATTCTTCCGGCAACAACTCTTCCAATAATTTGTGGAAACCAAGAGCCTCAAGGCAAGGCTTTAACTGCGATGCTTCCCATTGTTTTCGTATGCACTGTTCCAGTCCAATATCCAGCGGCACATCAAGCTTGATCGTTGTCAGTTTTCTGGAGAAAAAGGCCTGCTCTTTATCTTGTTCCAGATACTCTCGCTGTTTTCCCGATATTTCTTCTATATGTTCATACAGGTTTTCGAGAGAATTATATTGGGACAACAATCTTCGGGACTTAACTTCGCCAATCTGTCGGACACCGGGAATATTATCGGCAGTATCCCCAATAAGTGCCAATGCATCACATACATATTTGGGTTCAACACCAAAGCGAGTACGCACATCTTCAAGCCCACTCCATGCTTTTTTTTCGTCTTTCCCTGGATCATACATGCGTGTATGCTCACTCACAAGCTGCATAAAATCCTTGTCGCCACTCACCAGGACGACTTCCATCCCCACTTCTTCTCCCTTTACGGAAAGCGTTCCAATAACATCATCCGCCTCAACGCCCGGCACCACCAGCATAGGCAAATTCAGAGCCTGCACCACCTCGTACATACGCGGAATCTGCTCTATCAATTCCGGTGGTGTCTTTGACCGTGTCGCTTTATACTCCGGATACATTTCATCACGAAAGTTTTTTCCAGGAGCATCAAATACCACCACAATATAATCCGGTGTATGTTCCCGTAACAGCTTCAACAAAATACGGGTAAATCCATATATCGCGTTGGTAGGTCTATTATTCGCGTCTGTCAGCCTTGCATTGATGGCATGAAAGGCGCGAAAGGCAAAAGCCATTGCATCAATAAGATAGAGTTTCTTTTTCATAGGTAATACTCGCTGGATACAAGCGCCCTCACGCTTATTTTAGGAGTCGACGTCCTTCGGACGACTTAATGCCCGAAATAACTCGTTGGAACCCTTCTATATTACTACACGCGCTAATCGCTTCCTCTTTGGTCACGATCTTTTTCTGATACAATTCCACCGCATATTGATCAAAACTACGCATCTCCCCATCCACTTCGATAATACCATAAAGCTTATCAAGATCACCTTCCAGAATAGCATCCCGAACAATAGGACGACCTCCCAGCAAAATTTCTACAGCAGGAATACGACCGCCGCCAATTTTTTTAAGTAACCGCTGGCATATCACTCCCTGCAATGTATAGGCGATTTCCTGACGAATAAGATCACGTTCATTCTGGGGAAAATAACTAATCATTCGGTTAATAGTATCCACAGCCGAAGTGGTATGCAAGGTACTAAATACAAGATGCCCTGTTTCTGCAGCACTCAGTCCCGCACGAATTGTTTCCATGTCGCGCATTTCGCCCACGAGAATAGTATCCGGATCTTCACGCAAGGCACCGCGCAACGCATTTGCAAATGAATGGGTATCACGCCCTACCTGCCTTTGAGAAATGATGCTTTTTTTATCCGTGTAAACATATTCTACAGGATCCTCAACTGTAATAATGTGTGAACGCCGCTGCTGATTGATAAAATCGATCATCGCTGCCAAAGTTGTTGACTTCCCACTACCTGTCACCCCACAAACCAGAAATAACCCGCGATGCTTGAAGCAAACCGACTTAACCACATCGGGAATATTAATATCCTCGAAAGGGGGCGGCTCTTCCGGGATAAGACGCAGCGCAATAGCCATAGCGTTATTTTTAATATATCCACTACAACGTAGATACCCAATACCCGCAGCATGATATTGAAAACTGGTTTCACGCTCCGTCTCTAACGTATTTATTTCCTGCTGTCCTCCAAGTTGATAGACAAACTGATGCATATCTTCACTGGTAATAACAGGGGTATCCGGCAGCGGCTGCAATTCATTATCAACCCGTACAAAAGGGCGATTCCCCGCCCTGAGATGCAAGTCGGAAGCATTTTGGGCGCGCATTAATTCAATAAGCACATTGATATTAAAATTATTGGAGATATAAGACTTGACTTCCAGCGCCCAGGTTTGGGAACGTATACTTTTCGCTGCGTATTGATCGACGATCCCGTCAATAGGTGCAAGTAACGGGAGTTGCCGCCATTCGAAAGGAGGTATTAAAACCTCGCATTTTCCCTCTTTATATTGTATACGTAAACCGAGTCGTAAATTTGCAAATACCGCATCCAGTGCTTCTGTTGTTATCCCATCACGCACTTCAAAAACAATACGCAGGGCATCAATTTTAACAGCAAGATTTTTTCCCTGCACCTGTATTTCACAGCCTGCAGTATTAAAAACGGCCTCCTTAGGAAGACCGGTTGCCCGTATCATTTCCGTAATACCAATGCGAAACACATCCAATATCGTACTTGTGGATTGGCTACCAATTAACATACTACTGTATTCCTATGAACAGTCTACGCACCGCGAAGGCGCAACTGTGGGTTTAGAATGGTGGGATGCAACGAAAAGAACACCTTTGCCGGATGACGGCAAATCTGAGAGATGTAATTTTATAGCACGACTCGCACCTGAAAATCAATATTAACGCTGTAATATTTAATATTTTCTGTATATAAAACCTGCCCCCACTCGGCCTATAGTCTCCATTCCCTTGACCTGACATATCCCAAAAGTTCACAATGCACCTTTCATGATTACGTATCCAAATTCATTTTTCTTTCGTTTTCAAAAATAACGACTGAAAATTAACCGTGTTATAAGGAAGTATCACATGACTGAAATAATGAATCGCCGCAAGTTCTTATTGTGTGCAACCGCAGCTGCAGCAACTCCTGTGATTATACCCGGAACCGTACGGGGTGAAAGTGAAATAACAACTATACCACCGCCAATATTCACACCGAAGCGCATCCCTGTAACAGGTCCGGAATGGAAAGGGAAGAAAGACACCTTTTCATTCGTCATTCTCGGCGATAAAACAAGCGGCGGCGAAAAAAACTGGCCTATATTCGACCGGGCTGTATCCGAGATTAATTTACTTGCGCCGGATTTCGTAATTACCACCGGGGACCAGATACCGGGACATATGGAGAAACGGGAGGTTTGGGATTCCGAATGGAAAACCTATATGGATCATGCCGACACACTACAATGCCCGTTGGTGCTGGTCGCAGGTAATCATGATATTGCCAATACGCAATGCTATAATTTCTGGCAGGAGGATTTTGGTGCAACGTATTACTTTTTTCTATATCGCCAATGTCTATTTCTTGTATTAAATACAGAGGAAGAGCGTTTTGACGGTCGAGGTCCCGTCTGGGAAAAAATGATGGGGTTTGCAGAATCTTCCCTGAAAGAATATACAGAGGTACAGCATACTTTTGTATTTTTCCACAAGCCCATGTGGGTAGATCCTCGCTTTAAGCAAGACTGGAAACGCCTCCGTACGGCGTTGGGAACTCGCCGTTTTACAGTCATTGCAGGGCATGAACACTATCTCAGCGTGGACTATGATGAAGAAAATCCTTTGATCATCATGAATGCTACAGGTGCCGGAGTACGCGAGAGCAATATTCGCGCCTTTGGCGGGTTTCATGCTTATGCGCATGTAACGGTTCAAGAAAAAAATACGCAAATAAAAATTATGGAGCCCGGCGGGAAAATCTGGCCATTGGATTGTGCCCCGGCTTCGTTTCGTGCTGCCATTGATCACGATGTAGTACGCCTTGACGCGGCAATGCCATCTGAACTGAAAACAGGAAAAACACAAATAAATGCTTTTGCTGCATTGAATAACTGTTTCGACAAAGCAATTACCGTACGACTTTCCATTGCACCGATTAAAAAATGCGGCTGGGGTTTTCCTGCACATCAGGATATTTCTTATGACACAACTTCGGATGCAGCTACCCTCGAAATCCGCCTTATTCCAAAGCAAAAAGAGAACGTACCGCTTGCATTTGATGTGCCAGTAAATGCCATCCCCACTCCCCCGGCAATAACATGGGCAATTCGATATGACGGGGAGTGGATTGATAAAGAACCCATGCGCATGGAAGAAGTAAATGCAGTACCTCTATATCCGGCATCCGCCTGGCGTGACATTCCAACGTGGCAGGTTGTGGGAGCATTCCCTATCGGTAAAATAGATACCCGGTACCTTCCCCATGATCCCACACAGGCTAATCCAAAATTATTCAAGGAGTTCGGACCAGAACAGGGGTATAAAAAGGGTGCCTCTTATGGGAAAAACCTGACATGGCAACCCGCCCAATCCTGCGGCAAAGGTCTTCTGAATCATAATGCTATACTTGGAACAACAGACCTTGCCGTGGCCTATAATAGTGTG
>JAGLCZ010000570.1 GCA_023145975.1 Candidatus Hydrogenedentota bacterium
AAATGGACCAGCGTCCGTTTCTTGTACTGGAAGATCAGGTCCTTCGGGTCGCGGTCGTTCTTGTACTGGTGGATGGCGTTACGCCACGTTTGACCCGTCATCTGGTTTTTCAGTTCCACCGTCGCCACGGGGATACCGTTCAGCGACAGCGTCACATCAAGGCTATTGTTATGCTTCGCCGAATACTGCAGTTGCCGGGTCACGGTCAGGTCGTTCAATCCATAGCGTTTCTGTGTATCGGGGTTCATGCCGCTGGCTGGAGCGAAATAGGCGGCACGGAACAATTTCCCGAAGCATTTGAAGCCTTGACGCAGTACTGTAAGGCAGCCCCCGTGATCGGAGTTCAGCGCACTGCAGAGCGCGTCCAAAAGCGTGGCTTCCGCCTTGTCTTTCTGGATGTCTTCGAGGTACGCCCATTCCTTGGGCTGCGACTCTTTGATGAACGTCAGTACGTCATTGGCGAAGAGGCCGCGTTCTGTATCGAAGGTAGCGGGATCACCCCGGCGGCAGCCGCCCGAGGTCGTCAGGGAGTACTCTATCGCTGTTTCAAAGGCGTGTTCTGTATGTTGCCCCGGCATGGTGTTATCCTATCTTTCCCATTCAAACTGCACTTGTAAGTTGCTCAGCATTCGAAACACCTCGCAACATTCAACATCGAACGCTTTGCACACATTCGGCAGAGGGACCCGGTTTCTTACTTCAGGTCTGTATTGTTCCCCGGTAACCACCACATACCCATGTACCTTCGCATAGGCAGCAAGCCAACCATCGGCTTCCGTCGCAAATTTTGCCTTGGCAGAATCAAAAAACTGCACACTACGTTGTACCCACAACATGATGCTCTTGTAATACTCGATAACGTTATCTTCCTGCGTTGTAAGAAAGAACTCCTTAGGTACTTTCTTCTTTACCCACCTGACTAAATCCTCTTCCTTGTCCCCTCGAAGGAGTTCCTGTTTAATATAGTCAATGCTAAAAACATCCTGTGTTTCATAGTGGCCGACAAGACTATCCCAGAAACCGGGACAGATGGAGAAGGCATAGTGCTGGTTCTTTGCCTGGATGAACACATCGGCGTCAATCAGATAGGGACCTGATTTTATCATAATAAATCGAACCCAAGATGTTGGACATATTTTTTGAAGGTATTGCCGTAAAGCCCTGTCAAACTGTAGGCCTCCCGATACTGTATACGTCCTTCTTTCGCCGCCCGGATAACTTCTGATGTAAACCGTGCGCCCACGCGGGTATTCTGGCTGTTATAGAAATCGCCGCCGCCTTTCTTTACGCTTTTTTTTTGGTGCTCCTCTGCGGTATATTCCTTGTAAAATGTGAAAAAGTGCTCCTTGCCAATTAGTCGCAGGTCCCACGCCCTGCGTGCAGCCACAACCGGACTCACCTTGAATCTACGGGCAATGTCATTAAACGGAAGTGCATTGCGTTTAATCTTGGGCCATAAAGCATGTAATTCGTGGGCGGGAACCAGAAACTCAGCCGCTGCCGCATCACAATACTTCTCCACATCGTTCCCGGTGGCAACAATACCTTCAAAACCGGATAAACCCTCCCTGCCAATCCAGATATGGGCAAGTTCATGGGCAAGAGTGAACATCTTTGCCGATTCAAAGTCAGCGCCATTCACAAAGATTGCTGGAGCGTATTCGTCGCAGAGGGCAAAGCCGCGAAATTCATGCACATCCAGTTTACGGCTTGTATTGTTGCCTACCACGCCGTTAATCACTACGAGCACCCCCAATGTTTCTATTGCCCGCCGAAGTTCACCGACCGCATCCGTCCAGGTATGCACATGCACCGCCCAACCGTCTTCAAGACCGACAATACGACGCATTTCCTGTCCGACACTTTCCGGCGGGTCGTTGAGCCGTGCACTGCCCACAAAAGCCAGCGGAGATGCCTCTTCTTCGATCAGCTGTTCCCGCAGCCAGTCACGACGTCGTTGCATGGTATAGAGCGTGTCCAGCAGATTCGCGCTTGGGCGTTTAACGGAGGTACTCGAAAAGGTACGGAAATCCGGGATGGGCAGCGACTCGGCAGGAGGCTCCGGCAGAAAAAAGTAGCCCATGGGGGTATACGTCGCCTTGGAGAAGGCTTCCAACTGCTTGAATGTGGGCGATACTGTGCCGGATAACCACACGTCAAGTTTCGGAAACCTGTTCGCGAACTTCTCCGGTGTTTTGCCGCTCCGCTCCAGTGCCCAGGAAAGAAGAGCAGAATCTATTGTTACTCGGTCCATAATTGCCACACCTTATTTTTACCTTATTGCGATATTTTATCATACCCGATACATACGCTCAAGATTAAACGAATATGACTAATGCAAAGGCGCAAAGACGCAAAGAATATTCATGATACGGATTCCTTTGCGGCTTGGCGACTTTGCGTGAGCTTCCCTTCTTTCCGAACGTCAATCTTACCCGTCACCGCCGCCGA
>JAGLCZ010000571.1 GCA_023145975.1 Candidatus Hydrogenedentota bacterium
ACGTTGATGCCAGCCGCATAATTCGTTTCAAAGTCGGAAGTACTGCCAACAAAGATTCCGATCCTATCTGATATATGGTAAGTATCTTCCCTATGCCAACGCTTCTTTGCAGAACTGAACGCACCGGGTTACTTCTTTAACTGCGTCAGAACCTTCGGGGATGTCATACTCCAATTCAACATCACCGGGGAATGTCAGGTTATTTTTCTTCAGGAAACGAAGTACTTCCGCAACTTGCGTATCGCCTTCGCCAAAGAACATATTGGGTCCCCTGGAAAGTAACGACTTCTTCTTTCGATCCTTCAAATGAAGACTGATAATGCGATCATGGTGTTTTTCTATCAGTGGGATGACAGGTTCACCGGTTCCTGCCACATAATGCCCGATGTCAAGATTGATACCCAGATACTTCCCGTAGGAAAGAATATCGCCATCATACGTTGTGGGGGTAATTTGGGTATGGTTGTGAAATCCGATTACGATTTCGTGCTTGTCGGCAATGGGTCCAAGTTTTTTGGCGATGCCGTGATCCTTCGGAAGTTCACGTGTAATACCTTTTGCGCCAAGTGCTTTGGCCACCTGAAAATAGTAGTCCATTTGTTCGTTGGACATATCATCTTCACCGATATTTCCAAACTTAACAATGTGAATATTCACCCCTGCGTCATTATAGATCTTCCGCAACGCCTCAAAACCATCCATGGGACCACCGATACCTGTTTCGGGAGTATGTTTGCGTGCGAATTCTTCTGCTGGACCGCCCATTAATTCAACAGAACTGATGCCGCAGCGAGTGATGTATTTGAGCAAATCCTCAGCGCTACCGGGCAATGTCCGGTAGCTGTAAGTGATAACTCCGATCTGAACTCCATTGAAATTCGAGTTGGGCTTTTCTGCAGCAATTCCGGGAACCTGACGTGCCAGCATGGCAACTGCTGCCAACGCAGCGGTACTGCCGATAAACGAGCGTCTGGACAGTGTGGTATCGTATTTTTTCATAATCTTTCTCCAAAATATGTATGGTTAGTTAAAATATTTATTTTCCGGATAATACTTATCTCGAACTGATTAGAAACAGGTTATGCCCACCCGTCAAAACATTTCAGAAGATCTTTGATGGCATTCTCCGCGCCGTCGGTATGACCGCATTCCACGGCGACATAACCGTCGTACTTAGTTTCCGCGAGTGCTTTAAATACATTGGGATAGTTGATCTCGCCTGTGCCGGGCTGTTTACGTCCGGGATTATCGCCTATGTGTATGTGGGAAATCCCCTCAATGTTATTACACAGGTTACGGATGATATTGCCTTCCGTAATCTGCTGATGATAAATATCGAATAACTGCGTGATGTTGGGACTATCCACCGCCTGCACAATCAACTGCGCCTGATCGGTGGTAGCAAGCCAGAAGTTTTGGTGATCCTGCAATTGATTTAACGTTTCCAGAGTCATAGTAATACCGTTGTCTTCCAGCATCCCCTTCACACGGCGCAGGAATTTAATGACGTTCTGTGCGCGCTTGTCATAGGTGAGGGTACGCTTTGAACTGGTTTCTCCAGTAAGCCCTACAATGTGGGTACACCCAAGCCCCTTCGCCTGTTCAATGGCCTCCTTGCACTGTTCTTCCAATCGGTCATGCTGTGATTCATCCAGCATTTCCCCCTGGGTGATACGCCCGGCACCCATGATGCAGCTCCACTTCACTCCGGTTTCCTGAGTAGCTTCCACAAATTTATCGTAATTGCGCCGATCTTCCCCTGCGCCCAGATGTTCTACAGCAGGAAATCCCCACTCCGCAGCCAATTTAAAAATATCCAGAGGCGAACTCTTCCTGGGCAGGCAATCCTTAAGCCACCCGTAACTGCACGAAACCTTCAACGGCAACTTGGAAAAAGGCTTCCCTTCCGGGACTGCCGCCTGCACGGATTGACTTACACTCGTTGCCAATACACTCGCACCCGCAGCAGCGGTCAAGAAACTTCTACGCTTCATCTTCATTATTCTCTCCTCTTTGTATTAGTGTTGCCGAAGATTAAAATTTACGTCCTGTTCACCATCATAGCATAATTAGGATGGCGTCTAGTTTTTTTGAGAAATACCGAAGCCATACCATTCATCGGGGTACGTAAAAAAAGTCATATCGCTAAAAACATAAAATATCTTCAGACTCCGGATCTGTGGCAATCACGGAAGCAAGATCATCCTGATGATGGAGAGATAAATAATCCATATACAAAATCTTTTTATTTATCACCAACGCAATTCCACGCCCGCTATGGGACCGTGCACCATAGACCTGACGTTTAAATTAATATCCTGGTAGATAAACGGGGGAACTGGAATATTCAATACCTTAAGTTTAAGCAGATCCTTTGCTTTCTGCTGGTATCTGCTATCGAGGATACGATACCCGAAATAACAATTGACCTTCTTCGATATCTTATATGAAATTCGCGCCTCGCCGTCTATTGTAATCTCCGAACCCAGACCAAATCCGCTGGCACTCGTTTTTGCCGATAGTGTCCAGGCATCCTGGAAACGCCACCTGAGATTCCCCCCAAATACGGGTTCAATGAAGTTCTTTTTTGTAGATACATACCCGCCCTTCACTGAAAATTTTCCCTTTATATAAAGGTAGCGAGCTCCTGCAAAAACATCGAGAGAAAAACGGTCCGTCCCGAAGTTGTACGATCCGCCAGCCTGCAGGATACTGCATTGAAGTTTATTCTCAACCGGAAAATTCACATTGATCGCTATCAGGTCATAGTTGGTCGTGGCGGAATCCTTAAGATCCCCGTAGATAATGTCAGCAAAAAGCCCGAAATCACCTTTGCGTGCGGTAATGTAAAGCATTCCCCCACCGTGATACATTGAAATCAACTGCTTCAATTTAAACCGTTGCGAAAAAACACCGAAAGCTGTGTCTGTGCGCATCAAAAGGGAAATGGGAAACCACGCGAAAGTACTTACATTAAATTGCCAGTGTTCATGCGTGTTTTCCGTGGTTGGTACCTCCCTGTCGCCAGCCACAGGAGTACCCTCATATTCATACGGCATTGCCCCTGCGATTTCTGCACCCGCGATTCCGCTCGCCAGCAACCCAGTTGCCGCTAGAATCCAAAGTATTCGCATATTCATCCTATCAAACACATCCTCTTTTGCAGAATCCAAACGCAAGTACACCCTATTAAAAATGACGTCCCTCCCGTTCCTGAAGCCATCATTGCTTTTAAAGTGTCACTTTCCATTCACTATCATAGCATAATAATTGCCCCATGCACTCACTTCCAGCTGAAAGATATCTCGACGGGATATCGGTATAAAGTTTGACTATATTGCAGGGAATGATTTATCATTCAGGTTGTTTATCCTTATAATAGGTTCCAGATATTTTTGTTATGTCTGTAACACTTTGTTTGTGATGATATAATCACAGTACATGTTAGAAAAAGGCGTATATCATGAATAGCAATGTTGCAATAGAAGCCATGGGCTATAAAATCCCGACCCATCGGGTACTTTCCTCCTGGATCGAAGATCAGTTAACCGATACCATG
>JAGLCZ010000572.1 GCA_023145975.1 Candidatus Hydrogenedentota bacterium
AAAATCCATGTCGCGGAAGCCATGATTATTACTGTAAAAATCTTCGGTCAACCCCAGGACATTTACAAGCTCCTTACGTCGCACATGTTTCCGATATAAAAAGAAGGGGACTTCCCAGAGATCATCCTTCAACATACAGGAAACGCCCTCACATATACCTTCCGCAGAAATCTTATACAGATTAGAAAATACTCCCTGCTCCCATTCATCAAGCTCCTGAAAAAGTACCTGCCTGTTCTGCATTTCCCATTCAGGGCTTATCGGTAAAAGCGAATCTTTCGATTTTCCATCCCCCCGGTATTTCATGCGCAAATCTTCATCCAGCAACCATGCCGAAAATACGTTAGAACGGGCATCCTCTATAGGCCATTGCGCCCCCTGTGTGCGAGATACTACGAAAGGGTTCCGGGTTTCAATACAGTGGTACTGCCAGCGAGTCCATAACTCCAAAACCACTACAATTACCAACAGCCATAAGAGCAGTACTCCCAGATAAAACAGATATTTCCAACACTTGCGCATAGCTATCCTTGTTTCCAGTGTGATGATACCAAGCCAATCGTGGTGACGATCATTTTGACCTCTTCTATCACACCCATCCAATCTACAATACACAAAAGATTACAATAAGCACAACCTACCGCAAAATTCCATAGTACCACGCCACGGGTATATTCCAAAAAAGTATTGCATTTCCCAGTCGTTTATGTCATTATATTGTGGTTGAACTGGCTTATTGTCAAAGAATATACTATATGTTGTTCTTTTTGGTCTGTTATGTTAAAATTAAATCCAGAGGTTTATCTCATGCGATTTGGGAAAAAACGCAGTCGTACGACAGCTGGTCGTGAAACACAAAAACAAATACCGACATCTGCGCCGACACAAGTAATCGTGCCGAATCAGCAGGATGTCGATTCACCCTTGCATCTGGAGGAAAAAAACGTGGATTCTCCACAAGACAATGTCTCACAAGTTGCAGGCGACCCTATACAGCAACTTTTCACAACGCTGGGAAAGTTTCACCGACATCTGAATAAGGCGCAACATGCACCCCAGGGAACGGGATGGTGCGACGAGTGCATGAATGAACTGATGGAAGGACTCGAAATATCCATTGCCCATCAATGGCCCCCCATCAAGGACGCACTCATTGACACGGCACGTATCCTGCACAGTTACGAAGAAGCAGGAAAAGCAGGAACATGTGTTCCTTTCTTGAAAAATAGTTATGAACTCTTGTCATTAATGGTAGGTGATTTAATCGTGGATACCGTGCGTGCCGGGGTCAAACAGAAATGGCAAGAGCACTACCTGCACGCTGTTGAGGAACTGAAATCTCAGGGCATTACACTTATTGAAGATAAAAAAGAAGATATTGCGCTTACTCCACCCGCCCCCGACATAAATCTATCCGCCGAAATGACGCCTCAACCTATACCCCCAAACAAGACAATTTCCGTCGAAATAGATATGCAGCAAGACACTTCAAAACAGATAGAACCTCCTGCGGAGACCTCCCCAAAACCGGTGGCTGACCTGGATAATATGAGTTTTGATTTACCTCCTTTGTCAGACAATTTTACAAATAAAAACACCGACAAAAAGAGCGAAGAACTCGGCGATATTGTGCCATTCCCCTCCAAAAAC
Organism: Candidatus Hydrogenedentota bacterium; assembly: GCA_023145975.1. Lineage (GTDB taxonomy): Bacteria > Hydrogenedentota > Hydrogenedentia > Hydrogenedentales > CAITNO01 > SLFT01. The sequence goes on from JAGLCZ010000572.1 coordinate 1,651, forward strand.
GAAAAGACCCCTTTCGAGGATGCACCCCAAAATGACGATATCCACGAAAAGGATCTGCTGAAACTCGATGGATTAGAAACCCTAAAAAAAGAAACTGAAACTGCTGAAGAAACCGACGACAGTATCAAAAACAAAGATAATTTCGATGCAGACAGTCCCATACCGGAAAAACCGAAACAACCTGCTGAAACTCAGGAAAAAGAAAAGGTAATCGAAGAAGAGATTAAAGAAGAGGGTGCCACGGATACGTTGGAGTCCCCAAAAAACACTACCGTACTAAAAGATGCGGATGCTTCCAACCTGCTAAAATCCGATCCCGCTGACAACGAGAAAAAAACTGTTGTAACGGAAGAGACCTCTTCGACAACGAGCCCGGCAGCCCCCATGCTGGAAGGAGCCTCGCCAGAAGCATTGCTGCAGCGAGTGCAGGCAGCCATCAGCTCAGGCGATACACGCAATACCAAGGCAATGGCTTTGGAACTTGCTGTGGCGATGGCACAACTTGAATATGAACAAGCACGTAAAGACCTCGCCACTGCCGAACAGTTACTCCTGGAAAATGTACGCGTTATCCAGCAAAACTCTGCGAAGGTCACGCAAATGGAAAATGACCTGCTGCGCACGGAGGAATTGCGAGGTGCACGCGATGGGGAATATAACAGTTGTCATCAGCAGATCGG
>JAGLCZ010000573.1 GCA_023145975.1 Candidatus Hydrogenedentota bacterium
CCCAATGTGGTGCGCCCGATTTCGGCGGAAAGTAAGCCATGTTCGAGAAGAGATAAGCCCATACCGCCATGTTCTTTGGCTATCTGGGGCAGCCACATGCCCATTTCTTTTACAGCAATCCGTTTCTTATGCAGTTCGGGTTCTACGGCTGCAAACCCTTTCTCTAAAAGGATTGCTTCAAGAGGATAGAGTTCCTCTTCTACAAATTTACGGGCGCGGTCAAGTAGGGTCTGAAGGTCATCGGAAATTGAGAAATCCATGAGTAATTCTTTCATAGTTGTTGTGTGTTTGCTATTGACAAATACGCACAGTAATTCTTTTAAACGCTGCCATACTATCGAATCAGGCAGTCACTCCTACTTTTTGATAAAGGTTCCGGAGCCAGTGAAGCTTTCCGGTGTTCGCCAATCCGGATACCACCAGATCTGGCTGTTCTGTGTACCGTTTTTTCCATGATCAAAATCATCTACGGCAATGTTTACGCGTAAATATTGCCATGCACTGCCTTGTTTATCATTCAAATAAGAAACAGGGATAGCGGCTTCGGTGATATGCCCTGTCGGTGTGGTTACAGATACAGCCTGGAGGCCTTTGGGTAACTTGTCATGCTTATAGATTTGTGTCTGGTTCTGTCCGGGTACAATGGAAATGACAAGGAAATCGTCGAATTCTTTATCCCCTTTCCCGGTGGATCGTACTGGATCGGGACGCGCATCAATACGAATCTCTAGCCCGTCCTGGAACCAGGCATGTTCGCCGTCCACATAGTAGGCATCGTCGTCCTTTACTTCTACAGCGACATAGAGAAAGTCTGTGTCATGACGGAGTCCAAAACGGAATGTGCTATCCTGCGTACCCAGCCAGTTCTCAGGATTTTTCAGTATCTGTGCCGGTGTTTGGCAGCGAATCGGGAGTGATGCCCAATCGTTGAGTTTGCCGTCTATGCTGATTTCCTTCGTTGTCTTTTCCACTTTCTGTAACTGCGCCGGCAAGATTTGTTCCATACGTGTAAAGGTTGTTGTACCCGGTTTGCCGGGGATCTGGCAGGTGAAAGTTACCCGTGCAATAAGCGGAGGCAGGGTACTATCGCTTTTAGCATTCGTATTGTGGATTACTATGGGCTGTGATAGCTTGGCACCCGGTTTTAATAAGGCGTCAAACTGTTTTGGTGACGCAGTGAAGCATTGATGCTGTACAAATTCAACTACGGCTGTTACAGGGAGCTGTGTATCATTCTTAATCGTAAACTCGGTTTCAGCGGACGAGAAAGATTTTGTGTCGAAAAGAAGGGGCGCACAGACACTATACAATTTTTTGTCGATGAGTGCCGGTGACATACCGCCGCTGTTACGACCGCCATCCGCACCCAGTATGCCGTCCAGTAATATATTGGCTATCCGCGGACCTTCTTCGGTCATGGTTACCCACATGAAATGATCAAATTCTCCAATGGCAGGGCCGCCCAAACCACTCGATCCCCCTGTCGTAGCCAGTACATAGTATGCTTGTCCATTACGTTCATAGGTTGTGTAATGGTGCCAATGTCCCGAGAAGACCGTATAAGGACGTTCCTTGAGTTTTTCTTCGATTTCCGCCCAGCCGGGGTGTACTTTCGGTGTCCAGCACGGTTCATGCAGGAATACGCAGGTCCAGCGTACTTCTGGATTTTCGTTAAGCACTTTAGTGACATACGCCACCTGTTCTGCGCTGATATCAGGTTGTAATGCCCCATCCTGTGCCAGAGGCGGATCTTCGGTATCTATGACCAGGAAGAGTACATTTTTGTACACAAAATGATAGTATGAAGGACCGAAGCGTTCCTTCCATATTTCCCCCATGACATCATTTGATTTGTCATGGTTTCCGGCTACGTGAAAGAAGGGGGCATCAAGATCGGCGATAATCGCCTCGAAATCATCCCACATGCCCTGCACATCCTCGGGACTTTTGCGATACCCTTCAATTAGGTCGCCCACGCTCATCACAAATTCAGGCTGCATCCAGTTTACTTGTTTCACTGCCTTGGCAAAGATTCCCTTGCGCATATAGCCCGTATGATCTGACATGATAACGAACTGAAATTCATCAGGATCATTCTGAAACTTTTCGTGGGTCCACGGTGTGGGCACTCCTTCCAGGTCGCTTTCAAAGACCGGTTGTTTCATTGTGGCGCAACTTGTCAGCAGTAATGCCATTGCAGCCAGGGTGTACATACATACGCTGTTTTTTTTCATGGGCTTTCCTTTCCTGTGTATTTAGCGATGGTATCTTGTATTATTTTGTTAGCGAAGCTCTTGTCTGATATAGCCATGCTATACCGTGATGGTGGGTTGATTCAACTGTTTGTTGTTATCCGGGGGAATGGGTATCGATTCCATCAGTCTTTCTCCTCCTTATTCTTTCTATATTACCTTTTGGCGGAAATTATTTTTTGGCAAAGAAAAATTATTTTTTCATAGCCAAAACGCTATATATAGTATTTTTTATTGGGTGCATTAATGTGTATACTATATGTAGTGATAGTATTTTTTGTTAGCACTTTCAAATCAAGATATTATCCCATTTTTTTGCTTGATAATCACGAGTATTTGTGGTATAGTGGGAACTGGTGGTTTTATTGTGGATTCAAAGTGGGAATTATTTATGTATTTCGGAGAGACACATAGCGCGCTTGATGATAAAGGACGGCTTGCTGTCGGGGTGCAATTCAGGAAGATCATGGGCGTGCTGGATCATGACACGTGGTTTATTACCCGGGGCTATGACAACGCATTACTTCTTTTTCCGAAAGAACGCTGGGATAAGATATTAAAGGATGAAATTCCCGGTTCTTCACTTGACCCGCGTATTATGGATTTTCGTCGGTTTTTTTTGGGCGGGGCTTCCAAGGTAAAAATTGATCGTCAGGGGCGCTTGCTCATTCCGCAATATTTACGCGATTATGCGTCCATTGATCGTGAAGGCGTGCTGCAGGGGTTGGAAGATCATCTTCAGTTGTGGAGCAATACGGGGTGGCGCGCATTCAGCGAACGCCAGATGCCCGATTACAAGAATATGGCGGCGGAACTTTTTGGGAATGATAGAAGTAAGCCTGCCCAACAATCGGAGGATACGAACCATGCTGAAACTTGAACGGCAAGAGATCGAATTGGTCACAGTGATACACGCTAGTGGTGAGATTGACGGGGTTGGCGCAACGGCATTTCGGGAATTCATCAGCGGTTGCGTGGCAGATAAGCGTTACCAGCTGGTACTTGATCTTTCAAAGGTTGAATACATCGATCGCATGGGAGTAGGGGCGCTGTTGGAGTGCCTTGGTTCGCTGCAGACTTATCATGGCAACTTGAAACTTGCCAGCTTAAATATCCAGAGTCGTCGCCTGTTGACTGCGATGTGCCTGGGTCATGTATTTGAATCTTATGAGTCTGAAGTTTCCGCGGTGAAAGGATACCAGCAGGAAGCGGCTTGAACGATGTAATGAAGTGATATGATTGCTTCGTGCAGGAAAGGGATATGCCCGTGGCATCTGATTCCTATGCGCATGTGCCTGTGATGGAAGAAGAAGCGCTTGAACTGTTGTGCATTCGAGAGGATGGTATTTATGTGGATGCCACTGCAGGTGCGGGCGGACATGCGATGCGCGTGGCATCGCGTTTGGGTACAGGCAAGCTGTTTGTGATTGATCGGGACCCGGATGCGGTTGCGCTGGCGCGCACACGTCTTGCCGGCTATTCTTGTGTAACCGTGCTCCAGGGAAACTACAGCACAATGGATGCATTGCTGGCGCGTGTGGGAACGAGTGCCGTTGATGGTATTTTATTTGATCTGGGGGTGTCGAGCATGCAGCTGGACAACCCGCAGCGAGGTTTTTCTTTTCAGACGGATGGACCGTTGGATATGCGTATGGATACTACGGCTTCCGTGGATGCTGCGCAGTGGCTTGCACAGGCGTCGCGTTCAGAAATTATTCAGGCGCTTCGTGACTACGGTGATGTTGGTCCTGTGGGTCGCATAGCGAATAAAATTATTGCCCGTCGAGACAGCAACCGCATGAATCGAACGACTGACTTGGTGGCGGCAGTGACGGAGGCTTTGGATTTTTTGTCTTCTATGCCTATGGAAGTGCGCACAGTATTTCAGGCGGTGCGCATGGCTGTGAATGAAGAGTTGAAACATCTTGATACGGGTTTGCGGCGGGCGGCTTCCGTCCTTGCCCCTGCAGGTCGTATTGTAGCGATTACATTTCATAGTGGTGAAGATCGGGTAGTGAAGCAGATTTTTCGGGGATGGACACGACCGGAAGTATTGCTTTCTCCCGATGGTCGTATTATTGAAAAGCATGCTCCGGTGATGAAGCAGGTACTTCGAAAGCCGTTGTTGCCTTCTCCTGCGGAAATTTCCCGTAATCCCCGGGCAAAGAGCGCGAAGGTGCGTGCCGTAGAGCGGATACCGTGTTAATGGCGAAGTAAAAGGAGATCGAGAATGTACTGTAATAACAGGATTGAGCGAAGAAGGCTGCTGTGCGGATGGTGGAAGTGGGCGTTGCTGCCAGTGCTACTCTTTTCTGTTTTTTTCTTCGATGCCTGGCTTAACATACAGAATCGTTACAAAGATTATGAACTGAGTCGATTAAGTGTAATACGTCGAAAACTGAATGTTGAATGGGATGTAATTCGTGCAGAAGAAGCGCGTATCAGCGGCATTAAAAACCTTAGTGAAATGGCTGTGACACTACAGCTGGAATCTCCTGAACCCCATCAATTTAGAACGATTATTTGTCGGGACTTATCACGATGTATGCCCGTGATGAATTTAGCAGCGAAAGCAGTACCCTTCAGTCATCCGGCTCTTGCTGAAACGAAAGAGCCCGTTCCGGTTATTTCCCCAAAAACACCGTCGCTGCCGATCTGTACTGTGCCTGTATCAACAAGTGTGGAAGATCAACAGATGGCGGTAGTATCCCCTGCTGATACGGTGGTGCAAGCCTCAATGTGGTCGAAAAATCAAAGTGATATGGACATGGAGCTGACTGTAGAAGATATGTTGGCAGAATTGTAGTAGAGTTGTTGGCGCCGATTACCCTGTGACGTTCGACAGCGTGATATCTATAAAAGAAGGGATGCGTTTCAACTGTAACTGAGTGTTTTATGCGCATAGACAATAGATGGAAGCCGGAGCCTGCAAAAAAACTGGATTTTATTCCGACAGAAGAACACCGCAGTCGCATCTGGTGGGTTAAACTCTTTTTTTTCCTGGGGAGTGTTGTTATATTTTTACGCTTGGGGTATATCCACCTTACTCCGGGTGCCCAGCTTTCTGACGAGGATAAGTTTCATATTGGACGTATGATCATTGAACGTCCCCGGGGAGAGATTTTTGATAGAAATGGACTTGTGCTTGCGACGAGTATCAATGTACCTTCTGTATATGTAGATCCACGACGTGTTTCCGATCCGCTTGCTCTTGCCAATTATGTTAGTGTGCACCTTAACCTGCCCGAAGATGACGTACTGAAGCGGTTGGCACGTACGGATGCTTCCGGAAAAACAAGAAAGATGAATACACTGAAGCGGTGGGTTCGTGATCTTCCGAAAGAAGAATTGGCGGCTCTGATTGATTATGGCGAAGGTGCAATAATCGTTCAGGACGAATCGCTGCGCTGCTATCCCCATGGCGATAGTGCAGCCCATCTCCTGGGTTTTGTAAATCGTGCCGGAGAGGCCAGTGAAGGGCTTGAGCTGGCATTTGATAAACATCTCTACAGTAAATCGGGGCTGCTGCGTGCACGTAAGGACAGGAATCGAGAATTGTTACCTTCCGGGCTATTGTCCTATGAAGAGCCGGAAGGCGGCGAAATGGTGCAGTTGACTCTCGACATTAATATGCAGCATGCGCTGGAAGATGCAATTGATCGGCGAATGGAAGAGGTGGGCGCTGTGCTGGGACATGGTATTCTCATGAATCCGCATACAGGCGCAATTTTTGCATTGGCAAGTCGTCCTGCATTTGATCCCAATTGCTATGATGAATTTCCTGCTGAGAGACGTAAAAATCGCGCTCTTCTGGATGTGTTTGAGCCGGGAAGTGTAATGAAGATTGTGACTGCCGCAGCCGTATTAGAGCATGGATTGGCGACTATGAACACTCTGATAGACTGTGAAAATGGTTCTTTTAATCCTTATGGTCATCGCATTCGTGATTTCCACAAATTGGGAATCATTCCTTTTTGGAAGGCATTTGAACAGTCCAGTAATATTGCATTGATTAAATTGGCGGCTTTGCTTGGTCCGGAACGATTAGAAACCTGGATTCGCCTTTTTGGTTTTGGCGAATGCACCAGCCCGGATTTCCAGTTTGAGAGTCGCGGGATCTTCCGTGCTCGGAAGGATTGGTCGCGGTTGAGTATGGGTTCATTGCCTATGGGACAGGAAATTGCCGTGACGATGCCTCAACTAGCCAAAGCCATGGCAGTCATCGCTAACGGCGGGTATGTGGTACAGCCGTATTTTGTGGAGCAAGTTGTTTCTCAACAGGGCGAAAAAACCTATGAGTACCGCCCCCCTAAGTCCCATAGGATTTTATCAACTGCTACTGCAGAGACTATGCAGGAACTGTGTCATCAGGTGGTTCTGAAGGGAACCGGGCGGGCTGCAAGTATTCAGGAATATCGTACCTGCGGAAAGACAGGTACGGCACAGATGGCGCGTAAAAACGGGCGTGGCTATGATCCTGACCGGTATACCACTGTTTTTGCCGGATTCGCACCATTATCTGATCCGAAGATCGTATCGGTCATTGTTATTCAGGAGCCTACGATTCGATTACGCTATGGCGGTTATGTCTGCGGTCCTGTGTTTAAGGAGGTCGTACGTGATGCTTTGATTCGTCTTGGTGTACCTGAGGATCCTGTTGGAATACCAAATTTAAAGCATACAGAGGATGTATTTCTGGCACAGAAGCATAGAGCCGTGACTGCAGTGAAAGTTCCGGAAGCACGGGTTCCGGAAAAGGAAGAAATAGAGGAACCGGAAAGTGGTATGGATGCGGATATAATTGCGCCCCCGCCTGCACCGGAAGATTTGGATGATGATATTTTTGCGTTGTTGACTTCTTTAGACGGACTTGATCTTGTTGCACGGCGTATGGTGGAGGATGGAAAGGAACGCGCCATGCCTGATTTAATCGGGATGACCAAGAGACAGGCACTGGATCAACTGAAAGGTTTAGAAATCCCTATGGATGCTCAAGGCGCAGGCTGGGTGATTGCCCAGGATCCGCCGGCGGGCGCAGCCCTGCAGGATGTGGTGCTGTGTGCACTATATTTTGGCAACAAAACGGTGACAATAGATGATAATGAAGGATGATATTGCGCGTGTACTTGCGTTGAATAAAGAGGTGCCGGAGGTTGAAATCTCATCGGTTACTGAAGATAGTCGGCGTGTAAAGCCGGGTGCGCTGTTTGTGGCGGTAGCAGGTGAAAAGATGGATGGGCATGCCTACATCGATCTTGCTGTTCAGGCGGGTGCTGTTGCCATATTGGGTAACAATGAGGCACAGGGAAGCAGCATTGCAGTTCCCTATATCTACCATAAAAATCCACGGCAGGCTGTTGCATTACTTGCTCATGAATTGGCAGGGAGTCCTTCAGAAAAGATGTGCGTTATCGGGATAACGGGTACCAATGGAAAGACGAGTACCGCATTTCTGGTGCAGCATATTTTAGAGCAGTCGGGACATCCTTGTGCAAAGTTTGGTACTTTGGGCTATGACTTGGGGGATGTTTGTGTTGAGGCGGCGCATACCACGCCCTTTGGTGAAGACCTCGCTTCTCTTTTTGCACGGGCAGAGCAGTCCAATCTAAGTCATGTGGTCATGGAAGTGAGTTCCCATGCATTGGCGCAGGATCGTGTGGCAGGTATTGCTTTCAACGTGGCAGCATTCACAAATCTTACTCGCGATCATCTTGATTATCATGAAACCATGGATGCGTATTTGCAGGCAAAACTTACGCTGTTTGAACGGGTACGTGAAGAGTTTATGCGGCAAGAGAGCGAGTGGCCTTGTTTTTCCGTAGTTAACTATGAAGATTTGTTGGCGACTCGTTTTACATCGGTGCTCCCGGAATCCTGCTATACCTTTGGGGAAGGGGGGCTGGTATCTGCAGAAGAAATACGCTTGCACTTGAATGGAACAGAATTTATTGTGGTATCCCCCTGGGGAACTGCAAATGCACACTTACAACTGGTGGGCAGACACAATGTTCTCAATGCGTTGTGTGCGATTACAGTATGTGGCGGGTTGGGGGTACCTCTTGACACGATCATTTCCGCGTTGGCGACATTCACCTGTGTGCCCGGTCGCTTTGAGGCGGTGTTTATCGGGCAGGAGTTTCAGGTAATTGTGGACTATGCACATACCGA
>JAGLCZ010000574.1 GCA_023145975.1 Candidatus Hydrogenedentota bacterium
ACTCTTTGAAACCGTGGCAAACCTCAACGGGGGCGATGTGTCTGCCCGTGCCCGTTTTCACCTGGCAGCAGTACAGGAAAGTCAGGGAAATCACGAAAGTGCAGCACGTAATTATATGCGCCTTGCAATCCTTTATGCCCATGAAACGCTTTCTCCCGAAGCGTTGTGGCGTGCCGGTAATTGTTATCAAACATTGGGCAACCGTGACCAGGCAGCCAGTGTTTATAAGGAGCTCCTTGCAGATTATCCGGACTCCTCTTTTGCCGAACAAGCTCAGGGTGCTCTTCATGCGATGATGAAGCCTGCAGAAGCTGCGGAGTAGTCATGTTCAGCCGTCGTATCATATTCTGGATATCCATTGTGATAACGCTTGTCATGTATGTCGCGTTGTTGTGGATTGCTCCCCGGGTAACCCTGCTGGAAGTTGATAAACTTGCGCCGCGGATCAGTACCCGTTTTAAGGTGGAGTTTTTGGATGCCGCGCCCGAACAGCGGGATGTTGTTGCGCCGGCACCCGGGGGAAGTATTGTCAGGCAGGATATCGAAGCATTGTTCACAAGAGAGTCCGGGACACTTACCGTTGAAGATTCACTGGCATTACCTCCCATAGAAACGCCGCAGCTTGCGGAACGTCTGGCAGAAGAAACGGTAGAGCGTTCTTATGATTTTACGCCGGAACAGGAGCGTTCCCGGATTATGGATACACGTATTCTGGAAATCACTGCGGAAGATGCACGCCGTGAAATTAATGTTCCCAGACGGCTGGTACGTCCAGGTCCCAAATATGTGCTTCCTATGGAAGCCGTACCCGCACTGCGCGGCAGTGATGTGAAGCAGGAAAATATCGCGCTGCAGCCTGCTCGTTTTGGTACAGGACTGCTTGCCCGTGCAGTTCCCATGCCGGAGGATGCCCTTGAGGGTACGGAACTGACGAAGCCCCCGTTTGAGGATGTTGTTACAGACGGGGAACAGACGGAAACGCGTACTTCTGTTACGCAGCTGGAACAGGTGGTGGTGCAGACCCCGCTAAAAAAAGAAACTCAAAAAGCGCGTGAAGAAAGTACGTATTCCTTTCTGGATGAGATGGTAGATATTCATCTTGAAACTTATGTTACCTCCCCGGAGGAGCCCGGCTATTTTCGACTGCGTATTCTACCGCGAAAAAATGCAGCACTGGAATTACTTCCCCGCGATTTTATCTTCGTGGTGGACGCCTCGCGCAGTGTGCAGCAGCGTAAACTCAACCAGGTGGCGCGGGGTATTTCTGATGCACTCCCGGGATTTAGACCGGAGGATCGATTTAATATTATGCTGTTTCGCGATACGGTAACGCTGTTTCAAACTGAAGCCGTATATGCGTCGCCGGAGAATATTACTGCGGGACAGGTATTCCTGAAGGATCTGGAATCCCGGGGACAAACAGATGTTTATAATGCGTTACTGCCCATAGCGCGATTGACCCCCCGTCCGAACTTACCGGGTATTGTGCTGCTCGCCAGTGATGGGGTGCCTACTGCGGGGGTACGGGACAGCCGCACCATTATTAACACGATCACCGAGGATAATGCTTTGCGCAACAGTGTGTTTGCTTATGGTGTGGGTAATTCTGTAGATCGTTATTTATTGGATTTGCTTGCATACAGGAATAAGGGCGAAGCCTTTGTATCAACGGATATACAGCGTGCACGCGGTGATATCGCCGCGTTTATTGATCGCTTTGCGAATCCGGTATTGGTTAATCTGAATGCTGAATATGGTCAGGCGGTACATGGTGACGTGTATCCCCGTGTCATGCCGGACTTTTATCAGGAACGTCCCATTGTACTCTATGGTCGTTTCGCTCCCGGGACGGACGAAGTTTTCACTGCGCGTATTACAGGCCGTGCCGGGGAGGCGAGTAAGGAATTGGTATTCCGTACACTGCTTTCGGAAGCGGAAAAGGGCGGCAAGGATATTGCTCAGGCATGGGCCTTCGAAAAAGCATACGACATCATCGGAGAGATTTCAGAGCAAGGTGAAAATCCGATGTTGCTGGACGAATTACGACAAATTTCGCAACGCTACAGTATCCGGACTATTTACGATGAGAAGTAGAATTTGAGGATATGGGCGACAGTTATTTTATTGGAGCCGCCGCCCGTATCTATCATGTCGAGGTATTATCGTCGTTGATATCCAGGGCTTTGGTGAAAGTATCGTCAGTTTCCTCTTCTTCGACGCTATCATCTTCCAAAGGAATAATATCCGGTACTGTAATTTTGACGTCACTCGGGGTGATAATAGTTATATCGACTGCTGGCGCTGTATTTTTCGCTTCCGCTTCCTCTTCCGCTTCCTCTTCCTCCTCTTCCTCCTCTGTATTTTTTGACGCGATGGAGGTCTTGTCCAGCTCCACAATTTCACGGGATACTACGGCTGTGCGTTTTCTACTCCGTTTTAGAGTTGGTTTCTCTTCTTTTTTTTCTTCATTTTCACCCGGTAATGCCAGCTTTGCGTCATTGCATGTTTCGCCGGGACATTTAAAGTCCAGCTTCTTTGCACCCCATTCAACAAAGCGTCGACCACATTCAGGACAAGTATATTTGACAGCCACAATAGTACCCTTTCATTTGGTACGCTGATAGATCACTAACCATTTTTACCATAAGAAACTGGATTATAGCAAAATCTTTTATCTTTTACATCTTTTTACAGGATTTTATGTTTGATTTTGCTGTTAGAAATAGTATCGTACTGCAGATAGAAGCTGCATAATGCTTTATTTTTTCACTGCAACGAAATTTTTAATTAGAGTTTTGCCGTGAGGCGTGAGAATGCTTTCCGGGTGAAACTGCACACCCCAAATGGGATATTCCCGGTGGGCAATACTCATGATGATGCCGTCCTGTGTTTGAGCTGTAACTTCAAGACAGTCAGGGCAGGTTTCCGGCTTGATGACCAGAGAATGATAGCGTGTGGCTGTAAAAGGAGTTGGTACATCTTTGAACAGCAGGTTGCTGTTGTGTGTGATTTCACTGACTTTACCGTGCATGATTACGTCTGCGCGTACCACATCACCGCCGAATACGGCGCCAATACTTTGGTGACCGAGGCACACGCCGAGCAGCGGAACCTTCGGACCGAGTGTTCGTATCACATCCATGGAAATACCTGCATCAAGCGGGGTACAGGGACCGGGTGACACAAGGATGCGGTCAGGTTCGAGTGCTTCCAATTCTGCCACCGTAATCTTATCATTTCGATACACACGTATATCGTCTTCAAACTCTCCGAAATACTGTACCAGGTTGTAGGTGAATGAATCGTAGTTGTCAATGATTACCATCATGATTCTAACCCCCTTTCGGCGAATTCTACCGCCTTTATCAAAGCCTTTGCCTTGTTAACTGTTTCTTCAAATTCGCTGTCAGGATCGCTGTCGTACACAATCCCTGCACCTGCTTGTATGTAAGCGTATCCATCTTTTACGATCATGGTGCGGATAAGAATGCAGGTATCCATATCGCCTGAATAGGAAATGTATCCGCAACCGCCTGCATAGGGACCCCGTCGTACCGGTTCCAGCTCATCAATAATTTCCATGGCACGGATTTTCGGGGCGCCGCTGAC
>JAGLCZ010000575.1 GCA_023145975.1 Candidatus Hydrogenedentota bacterium
TTATAATCGTAACCTACAGACCGACTGAAAGGACTTTATCATCCATGCAGCTTTCCATCTTAATAATCGCCACTGCTTTATTGGGGCACAGTTGTGCCGCACAGGAAGAAAGACCGCTGCCTTTTTCCTTTCTTGATGATCTCACCCTTTCTCATGGATTTCAGTTGTCCGCAGTAGAATCGTCCATGTCGCCCATTGAAGTCGGGGCAATACTGGTTGCCGATGCACAAGAACAACCCAAGTGGCGGCTGGCACAGTGGGGCACCCGTTTTTCTCTGGAATCAGCACAGGAACAAAGTTTAACGGATGGAACCCGATTGATGAAGAATCAGGGTAAGCAGATAAAAATATTGCCGGGCGGCCTTGCAGACCAGGGGGTTTACCTTGAAGTTAATGCCGGTACGGAATACGGTGAGGAACTACGTCAATACAATGAATCCTGGCCGCACCTGCTGATTGAACAATACCTGACAAGACGCCCGCTCCATGAATTTGAATCACTGGAATTCAATTTGGAATTTTTGGTAAAGAAATGCGATGTTACCACAGAAAAACCACTGAACCCGGGACTGCACACTGCCCAAATAACAGCGTACTGGACGATTCACAATGTCAACAAAGAAAGTCCGGATTATAACGACATGATCTGGTTCGGGATACCCCTCTATGATGTTCGCTACCCTATCCCCCGGGGACATCAAGCCGTGGATGTAGGTCAGGAAAATGCGACGGGGAAATTTATCTTCACTCTTGACGGGGAACGTTTTTATAAACGCCCTGTCTCTATTGGGAAATGGCATACCCTCGCCTGTGATCTGGTGCCGCTCATACGCGAAGCGCTGGCGGCATCCCAAAGCAAAGGCTTTTTAATGGATACCACCTACGAGGATCTGACGGCAACGAGTTTCAATCTGGGCTGGGAAGTGCCGGGACCGTATCATTGCGCCATCACCTTGCGGAAATTACATCTTCTGGGGTATACCGATGTTGAAAAAAAAGTGTTGTGTCAGGAGTTGCTTCATAACGGTCTGGATAAAGTACAGCACTTTCTAGCCCCGTGAAACCCAACGCTTCCCGCTGGAATGGTTCAATAATATAAAAGGTTCAATCGTCCCTACAGGACGAAAAAAAAGGAAACAATCCTTTCCCGCCAGTGAACTGGCGGGCTACTATCAATCGTCCCTACGGGACTAAAAAAG
>JAGLCZ010000576.1 GCA_023145975.1 Candidatus Hydrogenedentota bacterium
CGTATTTTGATGATGGGTTTGCATCCTCACTAATTGCTACTTTGATGCCTATTTTTGCATTTGAAGGCCAATCGACTCCGGAAGCATTTCGTGAGGCAATAGGCGCGTTGGACGGGGATATTCCCATTACAAATCACAGCGTTTTGGGCGATTTCACCATTTATCGTTTACGTGAAGGCGTAGAACGTTTTTTCATTACGGATATTAATAATCCGGGTGCATCTGCACGGTCACAAAGTAATATCTCAGTGCAGTATGATATTGCAACCTCAACGACAAGTGACTTCAACCATATACCGGGCGGATCGAATGTATTGTTTATGGATGGTCATGTGAAGTTTCTTCGCTATCCAACGGAGCACCCCGTTAACCGCGCTTTTATTTCGTTGATTGATACGATTAAAGAAATGTAAAATCACTATTCTAAAGTATAGTGATTTTGTATTGTTATATGTCTTGAACCTGTGGGATTTTCGGGATCCTGCAGGTTTGTTGTTTTTCGGGGCTAACAGATAAAGTTTCGGTTTTAGCAATCAGAAGGACTGTGCTATACTTTTCCTGTCTTCATTGAAAAAGTTGACGGCGATAACAATTCACGGGGTAGCCCCCTAACCTTTGGATGGGAATTATGAAAACAAAAAATAACAAAGTGTGTGCTGACATAAAAGTGGATATCAGTAGGGCAAAGTCATCTGCTGTAGGTGCAGAACACGGTGTAACACCCGCTGAATTAACTGTAATTGAAGGACGTGTTCTCGCGGCGCACAAGATATTGAGAAAAGAGCGGCGCGACGCTATCTATGGATTTTATGACCTGTATAAAGATAAGGCAGCCTTTAAAGCAGTAAAGGAAGCGGCAGATCATTTTTCTGCTTTCAACTATGATAATTTTGTGGTGCTGGGTATTGGCGGATCGGCTCTCGGTATCACGGCGCTGCAGACTGCATTGCATCCTGCTTATCATAATCTGGTGTCCCAGCACGAACGTAAGGGATTGCCCCGTTTATTTGTTATGGACAATATTGATCCGGAAACCTTTTCTGACATGATGCGCGTATGCCCTCCCGGGAAAACGTTATATAACGTTATTTCCAAATCAGGGGGTACTGCAGAAACAATTTCCCAACTGATGCTTGTTGTTGATATGCTCGAGAAGAAGGTGGGAGCAAAGGCGGTAAAGGATCATTTGGTGGTGACTACCAGTCCCAAGGGGAAAAATGCTCCCAAAAGCCTGCTGCATCCTGTAGTGAGTGCCTATAAACTGCGTTCCTTTGAAATTCCATTGAATGTGGGCGGGCGTTTTTCCATATTTTCACCGGTAGGGATGTTTCCTGCTGCCATGCTTGGCATGGATATTGATGCGATGGTTGCAGGATGTGCCGCCATGGATAAGCAGTGTTCAAAAGCGTCGTTGCTGGAGAATCCTGCGTATCTGCGTGCCGCGCTGCATTATCTCATGGATACGAAGAAGGGAAAGTGTATATCGGTTATGATGCCTTATGCTGATGGTCTGCGGGACGTGGCGGACTGGTACAGGCAATTGTGGGCGGAGAGTTTAGGCAAACGAAAGAGTTTGGACGGTGATGATGTATATACCGGGCAGACACCGGTAAAAGCCCTGGGTGTAACGGACCAGCATTCGCAGGTGCAGTTATATACGGAAGGACCGAACAACAAGATATTTAATATTCTTGAGGTGCGCCGTTTCGGAAAGACCCTGCGTATTCCTGATGTATTAACTAAGGTTAAAGAATTAGATTATTTACGCGGCAAAACCATGAATAAATTGATGGTGGCAGAAGTGCGCGGTACATTAGATGCGCTGAAAAACAGCAAGCGGCCTGCTATTCGAATTGTGCTGCCGCAACTGAATGCGTATACGCTGGCGCAGGTGTTGTATATGCTTGAAGTTGAAACTGCCATGGCGGGCAGGCTCTATAATGTAAATACCTTTGATCAGCCCGGCGTGGAAGAGGGTAAACAAATTGCCCGAAAATTGATGGGAGGCCGTGGGTGACTTCACCGCCGATACGGAAACAAACAGTATCGTGCCCCTATGATTTTACCGGGGCACGGCGGGTGCGTCATGCCTTCCGTTTGATTGTTCTGCTCGTATTTTTATTTACGGTGGCAGTGTGGTTTTCTGAAGGGTATTTACGTTACGGATCCAGTGAGACCCAGTATCGTATGTCTCTGACGTTGTACCCGGATCAGGCGCGACCTATTTTGAGTGCCGTTGTGCGTCGTGAAATAGAGAAGAATGAATTGGCGCCTTCACTGTATCTTGAAGCATTGGCACAGGTGGAAAAACCGGATAAAGTACTTGAGAATTATGAGCTGGCATACAATGCAGATACACGTAATGCAGCGCTGACTATTAACTATGGCTGTGCTTTGTATCAGAACGGGCAGTATGAAGAGGCACGGGAACGTTTCCGCGAAGCAGGTGTAAATCCGCCGCGTAATGTACTTCCTCGTTATTTGGAAGCAGCGGCATTGGCTGCCGGAATGGATGCCGAAGGGGATTTAAGCGATGTTATTGCGTTACTTACCCGTGCAAACGCTTCCGGAGACCCGGTGCTGTTTCCCGACCCTTTGTGGCATGAAAGTTTACCGAAGAATGGACAACGCTATTTGGAATGTCGTCGTGCAATTGCGCAAAGAGTTGTTACGCCATTGAACGAGTGTACGACTGTTATTTGCGAACGTGCCCACGAGAGTATTCTGAAGGGGGAATTGCATAATTGGGATAATTGGCTTGAAGTAACGGCACTCATGGGGACGCGGCTTATGGGCGCTGTTCAGGGAGATTCGCCGGCAGCTATGCCGCAATTGGTTGCCGCATTACAGATACAGCAGGCAGCTGCAAAAGTACGGGTGAGTATTGCTGAATTATATGGGGGAGGCACTGTATCTGATTTAAATGATGCGCTGTTACATTCGGACGACAGGCTGAAAAAATTACGAGATTTTGATGGTGCTTATAACTCGTTATTGACTGCACAGTACGAACGTTTTGGTCTTCCATTTCTTTTATTGTTTGAAACAGTTCTCGCATTTTTCCTTGTTTATATTGTGGGCTGGTTTTTTCATTTTCTGGGTACCGGTGGAAAAAGTGCCCGGGCAGTACCCCATATATGGATAGCAAAGGCTACACAAACTCTTGCATTGGCTTGTATGCTGATTATCTTGCTGGCACTGATGATAGCGCATAATACGGCACAGCAAGCCGACTGGGAGTATTATGTTCCTATTGTTTGGCGGTGGATACTTGGCGTGGTGTTGGGTATTGGACTCATCTATCCCCCGTTGCTTGCAAGGAAGGCACAGCTTTATGAACGGGCACGTGAAGAGGCAAATCGTGACGTGGAAGGGGGGACAGCAC
>JAGLCZ010000577.1 GCA_023145975.1 Candidatus Hydrogenedentota bacterium
CCCGCATATTTCACCAGACAGAAGGATTTCATGATTAGAGCGGATTTCAGAGAGATTCTCCCGATTTCATCTGTTTTGGCAGCAAATTTGAAGTGAGTAGACACACCTCCCCCTTTCCCCCATGTTCTTATCGCGCCGGCTTAACCTTTATTGTGGTCATTGCCCATGGAGGTGGCACTTGGAATATTTATACGCGTAAGGGATAGGATTGTATATTTTTGAGAGCCTGCCTAAATACATCTTGATAGGGACAAGCCGTAGTCAATTGAATGAGGAAACGACGAATACTTATTTTGACCCGCGCTGGAATTTTGAACAGTTTTAAACGAATCGAGCCGCAGGTTGCTTTGGCCAGGCGTGTACCCTTCAAAGCGACACGACGTATTGCACTGACCAGCACATAGGCCAATGAAGAAAACCAAAGACGCAACTGATTGGCACGCATCGTATGGCTACTGGTACGGTCAGCAAAAAGATCAAGTTGTTGTTCTTTAATTCTGTTTTCCATTTCGCCGCGTGCACAATAAATATTTTCATAAAGATCTTTAGGTGTGGCATAGTCCTGTGGCAAATTAGTGACAATAAAACGCGGGTTTGGACCGCCACGAAGATGTTCGGCTTTGGCAATAACATGGCGGTCAACAGTCCATGAATTCAGAGTTTTATACTGGAAATCTGTAAAAACACGAGTGGGCGTACCAGTCAATAAATGACGCACATGAGCGGAAAATTGTTGATTGACAATGCTATTAAGCAGACGCTTATTTTTTGCTAATCCGACTACAAAATACACGTCATTTTCTTCGCACCATGTCATGATTGCATCCCGACAAAACCCGGAATCAGCTCGCATGACAATGCGCACATCGGGCCAGCGTGCACGAATACGACGTACCAGTATTTCCAATATCTCTACAGAACCCGCACTGGCATCTTGATTGGCTTCGCGTAACTTTGCCACAAGCAAATGGTCATTGCAGGTCACATATAAAGGTATATAGCAATAACAATCATAATAGCCGTGAAAGAAGCGACCTTCCTGATTACCGTGTATAGGATCATCCGTAGCATCGAAATCGAGAATGATCTCTTCGGGTGCTTCTGTGTAGGAATCAAGAAACACATCCGTAAATAATATCTCTACTTCTTCTGGATGGTAGACAATCTTTTTATAACGCGCAGTGCCACTGGCATCGGCAGGGGTTAATTCCACGCGATTGAGAGTGCTGGATGAAGCCAGTGCTTTGCCCTTGTCCGAATTACGGTGCCGATTCTTACCCTCCACGTCTTTTTTGCCTAAGGCCATGGCGAGCAACGGATCCCGTAGTAGATCATCATGATCATTAAGGTCCTCATAACCCAACGCTATGCCGTAAATCCGTTGCCCAAGTAATGCTTCAAGTTTATGTTCAACACGTTCAGATTCGCGATAATCTGTAAAGCATTGTGAAAAACGATTGATAAGACCAAGGCTCTTATCCATTTCGCTGAGTAAAAGTGCACCACCGTCAGAAGTAACGTGGCCCCCCTCAAAATCTGCCTGAACTTTACGACGACCAATACCTTGAAATTCCAGTTGCGTTTCTGTACACTGTGTAATCATCGGGTGTATCCTTTATATAGGCCTAAGTTGTTGATGTAACATTGATTAGACTACAAAATACACCCGATGGTTTCACTTTGGTGAGATATTCGGG
>JAGLCZ010000578.1 GCA_023145975.1 Candidatus Hydrogenedentota bacterium
TGTGTTGTACTGTAATTTCAGGTATAGGGTTGTCTGCTTTTGCCGGTCGCCCAAACCGTAGATAGAGAGCCGGTACAACAAGCATATTTAACAAGGTTGCAGAAAGGAGCCCGCCAATAATGACTACTGCCATGGGGCTTTGTATTTCATTACCGGGTTCTTCATGGGCGAGGGCAAGGGGTACCAAGGCAAGACCGGTGGAAAAGGCGGTCATGACAACTGGAACAACACGTTCAACAGCACCGCGCCAGACGGCTTCAGTGAAATTGCTTACCCCTTCGTGCAGTTGTAGATTCCGGATGTGGTTGATCAACATAATACCGTTCCGTGCTGCCACTCCGAATACGCTGATAAATCCTATGATGGATGCTACCGAGAGGACACCTCCCATAAGAAATACGGCTGCCACCCCGCCTATTAGTGCCAACGGCAGACTGGTCATCACGAACAGGGCATCGCGTACATTGCGAAACGCCATGAATAACAGGGCAAAAACGCCCAGCGCTACCACACTACTCATTAGCAGAAGACGTTTGGAAGCGGCTGCGGCACTTTCAAACTGTCCCCCGTAGTGGACGGTATAGCCGGTTTTTTGAGAAACGAGTGGATCGACTTTAGCACGGATATCGGCGACTACGGAAGCGACATCCCGTCCCGCAGGATTACAGGTAACAAAAATCTTACGCTGTACCTGATCCCGGGAGATAACATTGGGACCGCTGCGTCGTTCAATAGCGGCTACTGCATTTAATGGAACAAGTGCTCCGCTTTCTGAACGCAGCGAAAGATTTTCAATCTGTGTATTGCGTTTGCCGCCATCCTCTTTGATGCGCAATACCATCTCGTAAGTGTTACGGCCTTCATATATTCGGGTTACCGGTGCTCCATAAAAAGCGGCACGAAGTGTTATGCCCGCTTCCGTAAAAGAGATGTTATTTCGCGCAAGATTTTTTCTGTCAAAGCGAATAGCGATTTCCGGCACATCAGTTTGGGGTTCAACGGCAAGATCTGCTACGCCTGGAATATCGGCAATAAGAGCTTTTGTTTCCTGTGCCAGTTCACGCAGCGTATACAAGTCATCCCCGGAAAATTTTATTGCAATTCCTGACCGGGCTCCTGAGAGCATGTGGTCTATGCGATGGGAGATGGGACCGCCAATGCCATAGTTGATACCGGGAACCGCTGCCAGATGTGTACGGATATCTGCCAGCATTTCGGCTTTGCTTCGTCCTTCGAGGATATAGGTAGCTTCGATTTCTGTTCCTTCCACGCCTTGTGCATGTTCGTCCAGTTCGCCTCGTCCTGTTTTACGTGCTACCGAGGTGATTTCCGGAATATCCATGATGATTTGTTCAACCCGTCGCCCTATGGCATCGGATTCTGCGAGAGAGGTGCCGGGAAGGGTATTGGTGATAACGTTAATAGCACCTTCATTGAATTCCGGAAGGAATGCTTGTCCCATAAGGGAGAATGCTCCTGCCGCTGCTAAAAACAGGGCTGCTGCAGGAAGGGAAACCAGCCAGGGGTGGCGTAACACCGGTCGTAACAGTTTTCCATAGGCTGATCGCAACTTTGCGGCAATTCCCGGTTCAATTCCTTTTTGAATAGCCCGGCTCTTGGGAAGTAACAACCCCTCAAGTGCGGGCGTTAGCGTAAGCGCAACAAATAGAGAGGCAAAGATGGACACAATATAGGCGGTTCCAAGCGGCCTGAGAAGTCGCCCTTCTATATTCCCAAGTGCGTATAACGGGAGGAATACCACCGTGATAATTACAGTTGCGAAGACGATTGCAGAACGAATTTCAACACTTGCTTCATAACAAACCCGCAGCGGATTACGGCGGGCAGCAAGAGGGAGCTGTGCGTTGAGGCGTAGTCGCCGTACCGTGTTTTCAACATCAATAACAGCATCATCCATAAGCGAACCAATTGCAATAGCAAGTCCGCCTAATGTCATGGTGTTGATGGTGCCTCCAAAGAAATGGATTGTAAGTACAGCTGCGATGAGGGAAATAGGAAGTGTTGTAAGGGTAATAAGAACGGCACGTCCACTCAGCAGAAACAGGATCATTACAATGAGGACGAGAATAGCTCCGTCGCGAATAGATCGTGCTACATTGCGTACTGCCGTGCGTATGAAATCAGCTTGCTTCATCAATTCAGTATTGAGGGTCATTCCTTTTGGGAGACGTGTTTCTTCTTCATCAAAAACTTTTTTCAACAGCCCATCCAGTGCCAATGTATTGGCCTGGGGCTGCCGTTGTATGAATAGCAATACGGCGGGTTTCCCATTTGCCGACCCGGTGCCCCGCGCTGGTGCGGCACCCAAAAGTATTTCAGCGATGTCGCCAACTGATATGGGGATTCCGTCGCGGGCACAAATAATTACATCGCTAATTTCCTCCAGACTTCGAAGGCGGCCTTG
>JAGLCZ010000579.1 GCA_023145975.1 Candidatus Hydrogenedentota bacterium
TTTTCCGGATTATCTACTGTTCCTTCCAGTGTTGGAACTGGAAAACGGGCTGGACTGGTACTTTTCATTTTTGTAGTCAGTGTGACAGATTGACCGGGTGCAGTATCGAAGATGAGTTTTTGGGGCGTTACTTGCCAGCCTGGTGGAGTAGTCCAGTGCAGCACTGTGTGTAGGGGAGCATCAAAGGGATTTGTGAGCGTTACAGCTGTTTCCCCGTCCATGGGGGCTTCCCAGGGAAGCGTAGTCGCTTCTCCCGACAACATCCCGCGCAGGGTGTGTAGTCGCTGTACCTTTTTCGCTGTTACAGTATCGGCGGGGAGTACGGCACCGGGACGCATTACAGACCATGAAATTTGTTCACCACGAACTTTTACTGCTAAATAACAGAAGAAGCCGCCTTCCTCTTCCGGAATACCTATACCGCCGCCTGCGCTTCCTGCTACCACATAGCGTATTCCATTGATCCTGCCATGGTCGCGATAATGGTGCAGATGACCGGCAAATACAGCACGAACAGGATGGTTATGCAGGATTTCCTCAGTGGGTTGCCAATCTCGCTTCCAGTTGCTGATAAAGAAGGGTACATGGAGAAATACAAAGATGTGTTTTGCAGTGCTTGCTGCCAGAACAGAGCGCAGCCAGTCATTCTGTTCTTGAGAGAAGTTGTCTGGATCACCGGGTTCTTCCGTGTTCAATATGATACACTGCACGATTCCGTAGCTGAAGGTGTAGTAGAGCGGTGCAATACGATCTTCGTAGATGCGGTAAACCTCAGCTTCGTCCATCACATCATGGTTACCTGCTACAGGAAAAAACGGCACATCAAGTTCTGTAATGCGACCCGTGAACTCATCCCACATAGGTCCGACCTCTATTGCAGGACCGCCCATAATCATATCACCAGCGCAAACCACGAAATCGGGGCGCAATATATTCCATTCCTCAATCATGTCTAAAAAAACTTGAGGGGTACCCAGAAAATGGGCAGGTTGCGGGTCGGCGCAGATAATAAAATCCAGGGATTCTTCAGAAAGCGGGGGTGTTTCTTTCAATTGTTTTAGAGAATGTGCCATCATATTTTCTGCCGAAGCTCCGGGCATCGCAGCAGCACCATAGATTATAGTCACAACAAGTAAGAAAAAGGAAAATGCTCTTATCATTTTAAACTCCCGTATTGTATAGATGAAGTAATATTACGCCGTACCGCGTTAGCAGTTTTATTCTCAGGAAAAATACAAAAAGTAGACTGTTATTGTTAACACAATGCCCACCAGAATATTCATAATTAATCCGGTTTTAAGAAAGTCTGTAAATTTATAGTTACCGGGGTTATAAACCATTAGGTTTGTTTGATAGCCAATCGGAGTGGCAAAAGAGGAGGAGGCTGCAATGGCCAATACAACCATAAAAGGCTGTGGGTCCATATTAAGTTTAGTTGAGGTGGCAAGGGCTATAGGAAAGATAAGTGCAGCAGCAGCATTGTTGGTTATGATTTCCGTGTAAATACTGGTGATAAAAAATAGTCCGGCAATGATACCCATAATCCCGTAGCCGCTTAATGAGTTGATTAGCAGATTAGCAGCCAAGTCTGCGATACCTGAATTGGCGACTGCTTTTCCTATGCCAAACGAGGCTGCTATGACAACAAGTACATCAAAATCAATGGAGCGTTTGGCATCGGATATACTGACGATATTGACCGCTATCATTATTCCTGCAGTCAGTGAGGCTGCAGCAAGCATTGAGTCAAAGATGCCAAAGCTTACTGTGGCTACCATCAGTGCCATCAGCAGCAACGCCAAGTGACCTTTCCAATGAGGTTTGGAGTATTCCGTAACGCCTGTGCTGATCAAGGAAAAATCTGTAGAATGATACCATTTTTGATAAAAATCTTTACTTCCCAAAATCAATAGGGTATCACTGGGTTGTAGTACAATATCGCCCACTTTTTTATTTATACGTTGTCCGTGACGATGAATGGCGAGAATGATGGCGTTGTACTTGGTACGAAATTTACTTTTACGGACATTCTGTCCGACCAGTGGGGAATAGGTATTGACTACGGCTTCGTAAATACTTGTTTTATCAGAGTCCAAATTTTGCAGGTCAAAATTAGAATCTTTGATGGCAGTTAATCCGGGTACCTTGACCAGTTCGCAGATGGTATCGGGAAGCCCGGTGAAAAAAAGACAATCTCCGGCAAGGACATTTTCCTCTGAAGAAACGGGACTGATACTTTTATCTCCGCGAATTATCTGAAAAAGGAATAATCCTTTCAGATGACGCAAATGGGCTGCTTCTATGGTTTTTCCCACAAATTTATAGGTCGTATCAACTTTAACAGCCACTACGAATTCACGGGTTGATTCTCCCAGCTCTACCAGGGTATCTTTTCGTTCTGGCAGCAAGCGATGCCCTAGAAGTGCAAAGTACAGCATGGCAATGATTGCAACGGGGAGACCTGCCTTTCCCAGTTCAAAAAAAGTAAATCCATCGAGTCCGCTATCAATCATTAACCCGTGAATTACTAAATTGGTACTGGTGCCGATCAGGGTGCAGATTCCCCCTAAAATAGACGCATAGGACAAGGGAATTAGAAACTTGGAGGCAGACAGGTTATGTTTTCGGGACCACCGTTTTATTACCGGTATTAAGGACGCTACAATTGGCGTGTTATTCATAAAGGCAGATAAGATCATTACGGGTAACATGAGTCTTAAATAAATAGATCCGTTTTTTTTATTACCCAGTATTTTTTCAATACTTGATACAAAGGACGTAGAACTCTGTAACGCATAAGCAACGATAAATAAAACGGCAATGGTTAACATGCCCCGATTGGAGAAACCTGAACAGGTTTCTGTAATGGAGACGACATTACCTAAATGAAGAATCAGCAGCGTGGCGAAAAGAATAAAAGAGGGTTTATAGAGTTCCTTCACCAGAGCAAGGGTCATTAGTAAGACAACAGTAGCAGTGAAATAGAGAGTAAACATTGTTTCAGTTATTCCATGAAAATTTGAACACGAACTTGCTTATACACACAGGCGTTCTCATGCCAAGAAATATACAACGATTTTTCATGACAGGAGAGACGTTGCTGCGAAGACTGTTCATGCAAAGTCTAGCACATTTCACTAGAGTTGTTCCTGTATTTGAACGGGATCACTGCAAAGAATATTTTGAGTCGTGCAGGTTACGAGAATACCCGGGTTGAGGCATTTGGTGTTATTGATGTAATATAAGGCTGTACGGTAAGTTTTATTTCACTCAAAAAGAAGATAATAATGACTATTGAAGAACGTATTGAACAGATGGAAAAAGAAATTGTGCGCCTGAACGGACGGGTGCTTGAGCTGGAAGGAGCTTTGGAACGGGATGACGGTAAGGTAAAGGATGTGTTGCGTGCTTCCCGCTTTGAGCTTGTGGATGATACAGGGAACGTGCGTGCAACGTTGGATTTTGATGAATATGGCACCAGACTGATACTGCAGGACAGTAAGGGTAATTTGCGCGTAGGGCTGCATGCGCTTGCATCGGGTTCAGGGCTTGCATTGGCTGATGGTGCTGGTAAGGTACGTATTAAATTGGGGGTATTTAACAATAGACCGGAAATTGTTTTGTTTGATGGGGAAGGTAAGGATAGAATATTGCTTGCCGCCACGGAGAACTTTGGACCTCATATGAGTTTATTTGACAAGAACGGAAAGGATCGTGTTGTGATGGTGGTAGTCGATCATGGGCCTGCGATTGTAATGTCAGACGAAGACGGTAAAACAGTCTGGGCTGTACCGGATAGTCAACCTCGCTGGTTGTCTCACTGAGAATAAGGTAAGGTACCCTATTTTTTGGGTTTTGAAAAAAAATAAGATATTGGGATTATTTTTGTTGTAAAATATTGTTATGAGAGTAGATAGTTATAAGATAGTATGACAGGCGTGACAATTTTGTCCCGTTAAGGCAATAACAGAAGTACACAGGAGAGAAAATGGCTGCAATAGAATGGACGAATGATTTATCGGTACAGGTTGATGTAATAGATGAACAACATAAGATGTTGATCAAGCATCTGGGTGATTTTGCGACTGCAGTGGCATCTCATCAGGGACCTGGTGCCATCATATCAACCCTTGATTTTTTGATCGAGTATACGAATTTTCATTTTGAAGAAGAAGAAAAGCATATGAAGCGAAGTAGCTATTCGGGGCTTGAACAGCAGATTTCGCAGCATGAAGCATTCAAAAAAACGCTGGCGGATATGGAATCGGATTTCAAGGAAGATGGTGCTACCCACGAACTCGCAGGGGATATACACACATTACTTGTGAACTGGCTGGTTACACATATTAAAACTGTGGACGTGGAGTTCGGAAAGTTTCTTGCTGAAAACGGTATCATAATCCGCAACGAAATTTAAGTTTTTTATTGCCTATATTCTCCTTGGAGAATAGGATAAATAAAAGAGATACATGTTCTGTAGTCGTTGAGATGATTCCAAAGGGTTTGTTCGTGTTGTTGTAGATGTCTTGGATTGCAGAAAAACTTATAGGTGTATCTTGTTTATCGTGTACAATTAGGGAAGAGCCTGTTGTATAGGTGTAAGGAACACTGGCGGGTTGAACTGTAATATTTAGGTAAATATTTTTTCGTAATTTATATTATATAGTCAAAGGATAGCCATGTGGCGATTTGTTCATATATCGGATCCGCATCTTTCCAGTACACGGGATGGTGTTTGGAATAATCGTTTTTTGTGTTCCATGATGCCTGATGTGCTTGCCTGTCTTAGGAGTGATATCGCCAAGCTGAACCCTGATTTTATTCTTGTGACGGGCGATATTGTCAGCCATCGTTCCAAAGAGTCTGTATTCAATGCGCGTGATATGCTTGATTCTCTTGGGATACCCTATTATCCCATGGGGGGGAATCACGATTTTTATGATATGGACTCGCGTGCATGGTTTCTGGACGCGTATTCGGAGCATCTTCCAACGCCTAATACAGTGTATACTTTTTTGCATCGTAATGTACGCTTTTGTGTGCTTGACCCCTGGTGTGTTTGGGATGATGGTGAATTGATGCCTTTTCCCAAACCGAAAGATCCTGTAGTTCAGGAAATGAATTTGAGAGATTCGCGTTGGGCATTACCGCCTGAGCAATTTGTCTGGTTGGAAAGTGTACTCCAGGCTTTTCCCGAACTTCCCACTTGTTTGGCACTTCATTATCCTGCATTGCCTGTACCTGTGCGATTACGGAGGCCGGATTACAATGATGCCGGTTCCCTGGAAAATGGGGATTTATTGGTTGATGTGTTGTCAAGGTATCCGCATGTGAAGGCTATTTTTTCCGGGCATGTACATACCAATACAATTGTTAAACGTAATGAACTGGTGCAGATCACCACATCTGCATTGCCGGAATACCCCGTTGAATTTAGGGAAGTGCGGGTATATAACGACCGTATGGAGGTGTGCACCCACGGACTCAGTGATTCTTCGTTTTCCGAAAAGTCATTGATTGCCGGTCGTGAATATACTGCCGGGGAAGAACAGGATCGAAGTGCAGTAATTTCCCTCAAATAATCCGTAGTTATTTCTTTTTGTACCTGCCCATCAAGACCGTTCCGCCTGCGATAATCATTGTGCCCAGAAAGGCGAGACCTGCTGCGCCCGCCAGCGGTATGCCCTGTGTTACTACCAATGTTATTGTGGCACTGGGGAGGGTTTCCACGTCATCTGTGACTGTACACCAGTACTGACCGCTGTTATCCTCTATGGCGACAGGAATTGCCAATATGGAACTTTCAGCACCCGGGATAGCGACAGCTCCAAGAATACCATCATCAAA
Source organism: Candidatus Hydrogenedentota bacterium (assembly GCA_023145975.1). Taxonomy (GTDB): domain Bacteria; phylum Hydrogenedentota; class Hydrogenedentia; order Hydrogenedentales; family CAITNO01; genus SLFT01. The sequence goes on from JAGLCZ010000579.1 coordinate 5,848, forward strand.
ATACCATTGGTAGGTGGCAATCCCTGTTTCACCTTGCACGGTTACTTCAAATTCTGTGTAGTCGTCGATTACGAC
>JAGLCZ010000058.1 GCA_023145975.1 Candidatus Hydrogenedentota bacterium
TTTGGAGTACTACCTATGAAATTATCCCGGCTTGCAGGGAATCGAGGCTATTGGCTTGCTATCGTTACGGCGGTTGTTATTGCATTGCCCACACTTGGTTTTGGCTTTTTTGTGGACGATTATTTATTTATTGCCACACTGGAGGGATCACCCATTGTGGGTTCTCCTTTTGATTTATATTCTTTCGGCACTGGAAATCCAGAAGAAATTGAACCCTTAATTCAGAATGGACCCTACCCGTGGTTTGGAGACCCCTATTTCAAAGTACATTTTTTTCGTCCGCTGACTTGTGCGTTGATGGCAATGGATTATAATCTTTTTGGACATTTTTCTCCCGCCTATAATGCCCACTCCATTCTCTGGTATATGCTGCTGTGTTTCGGAGCAATGCTTATTTTCCGCAGGACCCTGCCGCCGGCTGTTGGTGTGCTTGCCCTGTTCCTGTTTGTGGCTGATGAGTCTCATGTGCTGCCGGTGGCATGGTGGGCTAACCGACATTCTATCATTGCAGTGGGAATGGGCTTTTTAGGGGTGGCGGCCCACTTGCGGTGGCGTGAAGAAAACTGGCGACCCGGTCTCCCCTTGTCGCTGGTATCCTATGTGCTGGCATTGCTGGCTGCCGAAACAGGTCTGTGTGTACTGGCGTATGTACTGGCGTATGAAATTTTCGGCAGGCGAGAGGAATGGCGACGGCGTTTTTTTGCCGTGCTCCCGGTTTCTTTGGTTGCCATAGGGTACCTGCTGCTGTATCGGGCAGGCGGATTTGGCGCACAATTTTCCGATGTCTACATCGATCCGGTTGGTGATCCAATTGTTTTTTTATTGGCTGCCCCTGCGCGTTTTGTTATGCTTGCCAGTGCACAGTTTTTTATGATCCCTGTTGAGGCATCGCTGCTTCATGCTGAATTTGAAATACTCTTCACCGTTCTTGGAAGCCTTTGTCTTGCACTGGTCGTAGGGATCCTGTATGTTTTGTGGCCGCGCTTCGAAGAAAAGGAAAAGAATGCGTTGCGCTGGCTGATACCCGGTGCTGCTATGGCGGCAGCACCGTCGTTAGCGGCGATTGTCAGTTCACGGGTATTGCTGGCATCTTCCCTGGGGGGCGCAGCAATCATTGCAACTCTTATTATTTGCTTGTGGCGAGAGCTGCATAGGTCGGTATCACGACCGATCCGATTTCTGAACAAACCCGTAATGCTGCTTATTATGGGAACGATCCTCATCGGGCATCTGGGCATTGCGACCCTGTCCTGGCCCGGGCAGGTAATCGCGTTACGCAGCGTAATGAACCATCTGGATGGACTCATCCGCAACAGCGAACTCGATGAAACTCAGATGGCGGAAACACAGGTAGTAGTCTTTAATCCTCCCGAACCCTATACAGGTTTATATCCGCTTATGCTGCGCAGTTTTGACGGGCTTGCGGCTCCCCGTTCCTGGTGGACCCTTTCCTTTGCACCCTACGACCACAAACTTACACGTACCGGTCTACAGGAAATGGAGTTGGAAGTTGTAGGAGGGGAAATGATTACAAGTATTGCAGAGCGGCTGCTTCGCAGTTCGAAACGACCTTTAGCTGTGGGGTACGAAAGTAAACTGAACGGATTGCGGATTCGGGTACTGGAAGTAGGTGATACAGGTCCGACCCGGATAGGTCTTCTGTTCGAGAAAAACCCTGAAAGTGATTGCTACCAAATGCTTGCCTTCTATGACGGTGCGTACCGCCGCCTAAAGCTCCCCGGGGTGGGGGAGAGTATCGAATTGCCCTGGGGATTTCGCTAGGGTTTATTTACCAATGAAAATTTGTGTGAAAAAGTAGGTGCCTTTTTCGCTAAGCCCTACCCCAATCCCGGTATGGGTAAAATCTTCTGTCAACAGGTTATCATGATGTTCAGGGCTGTTGATCCATGACGAGACCGCTGCTTCTGCCGGATCAAGCGCATTATTGTTATAGGCAAGGTTTTCCCCTGCTTTTTTCCAGGAAGTATCCAGGTTTTCCAGTCTTTCAGAAAACGATAAACCCTCCATATTGGTATGGCTGAAATAATTGTTTTCCGCCATATCCTGACTGTGAAGTCGTGCTGCGGTACGTATATCGGATTGAACTTTTAATTGGGAAAGCTGGTACAGTTTCCGTTCTGCATTAACCAGATCAACGGCACGAGCCTCCATATCATCAAAGGTAACGGTTCCGGGCTCTGACGGGGTACCGTCAGGGCATCCAGTAAGAAACAGTAAAACCAAAACCGTGGGAAATAACAAATATAATCGATGATCCATTTTATCTCTGTACTTTTCTGAAAGTGGAATTAAAAAATATAACAAACAACTATCCATTTACCGAATCGGTTTCAAGACAGTCTACGGCGTTAGATAACTGCTGTAACAGGGATATTTCGCCTGCATTCTGGAAGGTATCGCGTATTTTCATGAAGTCTTCTTCACAGCACAAAAAGGCATCAATCACATCCGGATCAAACTGTTTTCCCGCGCCTGCCAGGATAATTTCCCGTGCCCGTTCATGGCTGAATGCTTCTTTGTAAGGGCGTTTGGAAGTAAGGGCATCATAAACGTCTGCCAAGGTGACAATACGTGCTGCAAGCGGTATATCTACGCCTTTGAGACCATTGGGATACCCTTTCCCATCCCATCGTTCATGATGGTAATAGGCAATATCACGACCCATGGCAAGAAAAGAATTCTGACCTGCTTCGTAATCTGCATCGCGCAGCGCGTCCCCGCCGATAAGCGAATGGGTCTTCATAATGGCAAATTCGGCATCACTTAACGGTCCGGGCTTAAGAAGTATCCTGTCAGGTGTGCCCACCTTACCCACATCGTGCAATGGGCTGGATAAATAAATCTCTTCCACAAAGTGCTCTGTCATCACATCGGTATGCCGTCCCAATTCCACCATCTTCTCAGCGACAATACGCACATAGCAACGGATTCGTTCGAGGTGATCGCCTGTTTCTGCATCCCGGGATTCTGCGAGTCGGGCAAGACTAAACAATGCCACTTCGCGGGTGAGTTCCACCTGACGGGTACGCTCGCGTACGCGCATCTCAAGCTCACGACGGTGCTGCAGGATTTCATCTTGAAGGCGTTTAGTCTTAAAGGAAGCACGTATTCGTGCTTCAAGTAATACACGGTCAAAAGGTTTAATCAGAAAATCATCTGCACCGGCTTTGATCGCTTTTACATTGGCTTCGGGGTCCGAAAGCCCTGTAACAATGATGATGGGAATATGACGGGTATCAGGATTTTCCTTCAGACGTTCCGTCACCTCAAATCCACTCATTCCGGGCATCATCAAATCAAGCAAAATAATGTCCGGGGGCTGCGCCTCAATTTTTTTTAGTGCTTCTTCCCCGCTTTGCGCAGTGACCACCTCAAATCCAAGCGGTTTGATAAATCCCTTTAGTATCAGGGTATTCTCAACGAGATCGTCAACAACTAAGACCAATCCCATACCACCGGTATTGCTTTCCATGGCAGCCGTCTCCACTCTTGTATCTATAGATGCACCTTGACGTAAAGAGCCAGAAAATTAAACCCTACTATACATCATATAAATTATAGCATATAACTAAAGAATTTGCAATGAGTAAGAAAACTTGTTATACCGAAAATCCTATAATCCTGCAATGCAAAGCAGTTTGAGCAGTATAAGTGTGTGGAATACATGTATTATGCCGTCATTCCTCCTAAAATATCTGACGAAATCAGTATATTTTGAGATCGGGCAAAGGCCTTAGTCTGACCTGTCGTACGTATAGCAATCACTTGAATCCGGACAGCTGAACTGCTATTCCCACTCGATGGTTCCAGGAGGTTTTGAGGTAACGTCGTATAGAACACGGTTGATATGTTCCACCTCGTTACAGATACGGTTCGAAACCTGCTGCAATACCTCTGGCGGGAAACGATACCAATCTGCCGTCATCGCATCGGTGGAGGTAACGGCACGCAGGCTGCATACTTCCTCGTAGGAACGTTCATCGCCCTGCACGCCGACACTTTTTACTGGCAGCAGGCACACCAATGCCTGCCATATCTCGTCGTAAAGACCCGCCTTTTGAATTTCTTCTATGAAGATGGCATCTGCATCGCGTAAGGTATCTAATCGTTCACGAACAATCTCACCGATACACCGCACACCAAGTCCCGGTCCCGGGAAAGGATGCCGCGCAACAATTTCTTCGGGTAATCCCAGTTCACGACCTAATTCGCGCACCTCATCCTTAAACAGTTCGCGTAAAGGTTCAAGCAGTTCCATATTCATTTTTTCAGGAAGTCCACCCACGTTGTGATGGCTCTTGATGACAGCAGAAGGTCCGCCTGTGGCCGATCTGCTTTCAATGATATCCGGATAGAGTGTTCCCTGTGCAAGAAAGTCCATGTGCCCAAGTCGCGTTGCTTCTTCCTCAAATACATCGATGAAAACGGCACCTATAATTTTGCGTTTCTGTTCAGGTTCGGAAACGCCTGCCAGCGCATCCAGAAAACGCTTTTCCGCATCCACATAAATGAGATTGATATGAAAGTTATCCTGAAAAACACGGCGAACCAAATCAGACTCACCTTTGCGTAACAGGCCGTTATTCACAAAAACACAGGTGAGCTGTTCACCGACAGCACGGTGGATCAAGGCTGTTGCCACACTCGAATCCACCCCCCCGCTCAAGCCGCACAGCACCTTGCGTTTCCCTACCTGCTCACGGATTTCCTTTATGGCTATTTCACTGAAGGAATCCATTTTCCAGGAACCGTCACAACCACAGATAGTATAAATGAAACTTTCGAAAATCTTCATGCCTTCCGGCGTATGCACTACTTCCGGATGAAACTGTACACCGTAGAAATTACGTTCAATATCAGCAATGGCGGCATAAGGCGAGTTTTCTGTTTTTCCTGTCGACTCAAATCCCGGCGGTAAGGTCTCGATGCGGTCTCCATGACTCATCCACACTTGTGTAGGTGATTCCATCATAGAGAGCAGTTTTGCATTTTTATCATGTTCGAGGTGAGCAATGCCGTATTCACGCACATCTGCACGCGCCACATCCCCTCCCAGCATATATGCAAACAGCTGTGTGCCGTAGCATATCCCCAGAATGGGTACTCCCAGCGTGAAAATTTCCGGATCCGGCTTGGGAGAATTTTCCTGATGCACACTTGCCGGTCCGCCGCTCATGATGATTCCTGCCGGTTTCATTTCACGAAGTTTGTCTGCAGACAGGTTATAGGGTGCAATGACACTATATACATTCAGTTCGCGTACACGTCGTGCAATCAGCTTACTGTATTGTGCACCGAAATCGAGTACGACTATGGGGTTGCGAATACCCTGCATGGCATCTTTCTCCTCAACGCTTATCCTGGAATTTGGTAGTTGGGTGCATCTTCCGTAATGGTAACATCATGGGGATGGCTTTCGCGTAGTCCAGCGGCAGTCATACGTATAAACTGCGTTTGTTCCTGCATCGCTTCAATATCAGGACAACCGCAATAGCCCATGGCGGCGCGTAGTCCCCCCATTAACTGAAATACATATTTCGAAAGGTTGCCGCGATAAGGAACACGTGCTTCAATTCCTTCGGGAACCAGTTTTGCTGCTTCGGATTCAAACTGCATATACCGCGTGCGGCTTCCCTGCTGCATGGCTTTTATAGAACCCATACCCCGCACCAGTTTGTAGGTACGTCCTTCATACAATACTTTTTTGCCCGGGCTTTCTTCGGTACCTGCGAACAGGCTTCCTATCATAACTGCCGAAGCACCCGCCGCCACCGCCTTGGCAATATCGCCTGAGTATTTAATACCGCCATCGGCAATAACCGGTATGTCTGCTTCACTGCATACGGAAGCCACATTCATAATAGCGGTCAGTTGCGGAACACCTACCCCTGCAATAACACGGGTAGTACATATTGCGCCGGGACCGACCCCCACTTTAACGGCGTCCACCCCTGCTTCAATAAGTGCCGCGGCACCTGCAGCAGTAACCACGTTACCTGCAATAACCTGTGCTTCGGGAAAGGCCTGTTTTACCTGGCGCACCGTTTCGATTACCAACTCGCTGTGTCCATGGGCAGAATCCAATACCAACACGTCTGCCCCTGCTGCCAGCAATGCATCTGCACGTTCCAGTTCACTGCGTCCGGCACCCAGCGCAGCACCTACACGCAGGCGCCCCATTTCGTCTGTACTTCGGGCAGGAAAATCACGCGCCTTCATAATATCTTTAATTGTCAACAAGCCCACCAGCTTGTCACGCTCATCAACTATGGGAAGTTTCTCAATGCGGTGTTTATGTAAAAGCCGCTTTGCTTCTTCCATTCCCGTACCGGGCGCAACAGTGATAAGCCGTTCTCGGGGTGTCATGATGGTGGATACAGGCACATCAAGGTCTTCCTCAAAGCGCAAATCCCGATTGGTCAAAATGCCGAGAAGATTATTTGTATCGTTAGTAATAGGCACGCCGGAAATATGGTATCGCGCCATGAGCGTTTCGGCATCCCGTAATTTCTGGTCGGGCGTGAGGGTAAAAGGATGGGTGATGATACCCGCCTGAGAACGTTTTACCCGGTCTACTTCCTCCGCCTGTTCTTCCACAGTCAGATTTTTGTGGATGACACCGATGCCGCCTTCCTGCGCAATAGCAATGGCCAGACGCGACTCGGTTACCGTATCCATGGCCGCACTCATGAGCGGTATATTTACGGTCAGCGTTCGGGTAAGTCGTGTGGCTAGAGTCACATCGCGCGGTGCCCATTCTGATCGGGCCGGCACCAGCAGTACGTCATCAAAAGAAAGCCCTTCTTGAATATCTGTTTCTTTTTTCATTCCACCTCGAATGGAGTTGTGATTAGAACGATCCTATTCCGATGCCTATAAGGAAGTAAGTATTATAGAATAAAAGCAGGCTGCGCTGCTACTGTTTCGTATGTATGCCTATTCCGGAAATAGATACTGTACCAGCGTATCGGCTTCAAGGAAGTCGGGGATAAGAATATCTGCACCGGCACGCAGTAATCGCTGTCGCTTCGATGCATCCCAGCCCTGTCCCTGTACTTCGTCTGATGCAATGCCCAACGCAATACCACCCGCTTCTTTGACATTACGCAATTCCACAGGTCCGTCACCAATGGCAAGTACCTGCGGACCTTCAAGATGATGTTCTGCGATAATTTCGCGGATGATCTTTTCCTTGGAATATCCTTCTGCACAGGGTAATGCACCCCAGATTTCTTCGAAATAGGAGGCGACACCAAGTTGTGCGGCTTCATTACGCACGTCGTCGCGGTCGGTGCCGCTAAATACATACATGGCGACATCCTGCTTTGCAATGACTTCCAGGAAACGAAGTGCACCGTGTACAGTGAAGTCCTCAATTGTTTTTTCGCCGGACTTAAGTTGTGCCAAACGCGCACGCACCGGTTCCATCAAACGGTCATTGTATACTTTTTTATATTCAACCGGACTCAGCACCTGATCTTCAGGAACCAGTCCGTGGTCACGTACCATTTCCTGCAGCCGCTGCATCTGAAAGATGGTTTGTATACCTGTAGTCTCATCAATCATCACATCAACTTCATCTTTAATGGCTTGGGTTACTTCGGTATCGCCACAAATCATTTCTGTGCAAACCGGCTCCATAATACGCTGCCAGCCTTCACGCATCAGACTGATTGTGCCATCAAAATCAAAGAGAACATGCTTGATTTTGCCACGTTCCATCTCATTGACAATCTCGATCTGTGTACCCGGCAAATAGGTCGGTTCCATGTATACTTCTCCTGCGAGTTGTTGGTGATATTCTTTGTGGGGTTGTTTGGAAAGAAGGGGGGTATTATTACATGTTACAGGGGGCGAACAAAAACGGATTCCAGCTAGTCGTTTTGGCGTAAAGCCTCCAGCGCTTCCTCCAGCGGCAAAACTTCAATACCAAAACCCAAATCGCCATTCTCTTTTATTTCAAGATCATGATCGGTAATGATTCCCTCGGCGTCCGGATACTTTTCTCCCATTTCTTCTGCTATTTCAAGAAGGATTTCCTGAGCACCTTCCCATCCTTCCATATTGTCGCTTTCTTCATGTGCCATCTTCATTAATGCGAGAATCTTTTCGCCGGCTTCCGGCGGGAGTATGGCATGATTCCAAGCTGATGTACACAGAAAAACAGCACTGTTCATCATTTCCAGCATCTCATCTGAATTTACCTCTTCCTCTTCCCCGGAATCCGGCGGCGGTATGACTTCCATAGCATAATCCATGATGATCTTTGGAATATCATATTTGGATTCGTTTTCCTGATTTTCGTTTTTATTATCCGTCTCTTGAGTCATACTCTTCTCCTGTGAAGATTGCGTTACAGTTATGGGATGCAGCATACGAAACAAGTCGCCTGTTTCCTAAAAACACCGCTTTTCTCTATTCAGAAATGCCCGTACTCTCTGCGTGATACTGTATTATATCATACTTCCTCTTCTTCTATTGCCGCACGCCGCTGCTGAACTTTTTTTAACCGGTTAAGGTCGAATTTACTGTCGCGATTGAAGGCATAAATACCGTTCTGTTCCTGAAATACATCCGTCAGTTGTGTGTAGCAGTAGCCGAACATAAGAGGATCATCCAGCAGAATATCACATAAATACTTGAACCGTGAATAGAATTCCTCTTCGCTTTTGGGGCGGTCGCCGTAGCCCCAGGAGTCTTTATCCTGTGCCGCACCGGGATGCCACCAGATACCGCCAAACTCACTGATAAAAAAGGGCTGCCCCCGCCAGGGGATGGATACATCCTTGCCGTTTTCCTTATTGAGGAAGGGCTGCCCGATTGCCAATCCCGCGTGGTTTGCCGCGAAAGCATCCTGCTGCTGTTCGTAGTCGTGACTGTCGTATATATCACTTTCGGGTACACGATGGGAGTAGCCGGAAGTATCAAGCACGGGACGTGTGCCGTCCATGGCTTTGGTTGCAAGAAACATGCCCCGTGTCACATCATCCAGCTGATGAATGCGATCAGAACAGAACTGCCAGGTTTCGTTCAAAGGACACCAACCGATAATAGAGGGATGGGAATAGTCTCGTTCCAGTGCTTCAAGCCACTGGGTAATATAGCTTGCATCAGGCTGCTGGTGGTTGTCGTTCTCCCCCTGTCCAGCACACCCCCAATCGCCGAATTCACCCCAAATCAGATACCCCAGTTTATCTGCATGATAAAGAAATCGTTCCTCAAAAACCTTTTGATGTAACCGGGCGCCATTGAATCCGGCAGCCATGCTCAAGGTAATATCCTGCTGCAGCGCCTCGTCTGTCGGTGCCGTCATAATACCTTCCGGATAATACCCCTGATCAAGTACAAGCCGTTGAAATACAATTTCGCCATTGATACGCACCGCCATACCCTCAATGGTGATACTGCGTAGTCCTGCATAACTTTCTGCGCTATCAATTACAGTATCTTTCTCGTCAAATAACATAAGGGAAATTGTATATAGATGAGGATCACCCGGCGACCAAAGCCGATACCGCGCTTCGGGAACAGGCAGATCGAGTCGCACCGAAAAATCCATGCCGACAGCCGATGCTGTATGACTTACTTCTCCGGAATCATCCTGCAACACAGCACGTAACTGTTGACCGGGACGACCTCCGGCAATGCGTTGTTCCAAACGGAACATGCAGCTGCCTACATCCGGTGTAATACGTGGACGCAGTAAGTACGATTCCGGAACGGGTTCCAGCCATACGGACTGCCATATCCCGGTAGTACGTGTGTAGAGACAACCATAATTCTCAGGCTCATGGCATTGCTTGCCTAAAGCTTGTGGACGTTTGCTGTAATCCCGTGCGCGTACCACAATAACAGCCGGTTCTCCCGGAACGGCGATGTGATTTAGATCACAGGTGAAGGGGGTAAATCCGCCCCGATGACGACCCGCTTCAACGCCATTCACCCATACGGTGGTATCGTAGTCTACCGCCTGGAAATGCAGCAAAACCCTACGCTCCCGCCATGCTTCAGGAATAAGTACCGTACGTCGATACCATACAGCATTCATGAAACCCGTTTCGCCTATGCCGGACAGAGGGGATTCGGGACAAAACGGAACGGTAATCTTATTGCAAAGCGGCTGATCGAGCAATCCGCGCTCACGTCCTGTATCATCGTGATCAATTTCAAATTCCCATTCTCCATTCAAACAAAGCCAATCCGGTCGTGTAAATTGGGGTCGGGGATATTCGTCGCGGGGTAATTGCATGGAAAGGTATCCTTTTTTTCGTGGCTCTTTACTAAACATAATCAAGTAACAACATGATACGTTATTTCAGTAGGCAGCACAAAATATCTATATATTGTGATTGCAACAGGGATAAACCACTACATTTTGTTGCAATTTCAATAATTTTCTGTTAGGATAACAGTCATAAAATAGACATGTGCGACCGTGGGAGATTATATGTTTTGGAAAACGAAGGCATCATCAGCGTAAAGCATAAATGCTGGATATGGGGATCCGTGATGCTCGGGATCACCTTTAT
>JAGLCZ010000580.1 GCA_023145975.1 Candidatus Hydrogenedentota bacterium
CCGATATAGTCTTTAAGGAGATCTACTGCATGCTCTGTGTCGTAGGATTTGACTGCAATAAGAATCAGATCGTATTCCTTCTTTTGTGTTTTTTCAAGAGAAGTAAATGCTTGGTGCATGTTTACGCAGTGATCTCCCCAGATACCTGTAATATGCAATTTTTTTGACTTTAAGGCAGTGATATGCGGCTCACGACCTATCAGGGTAATATCATGTCCGTTAAGTGCCATAAAGCCGCCTACAGTGGTCCCCATGGCTCCTGCGCCCATTACAAGTACTTTCACCCGTTATTCTCCCTCGGTTTTATTCGTGTTGAAAGTATCTTTACCCTCAACCTTATTTAAATCACTGGAAGCCGTAATTTTGAACTCACTGGTCTCAAGAAAAGAAATACATTGTTCCGAAACAAGTCGGCTGTTCATGATAAAGGTATGTGCATGTGGAACGATAACCCAATCTTTCATTCCAGGAAGTTTGGTGCTTTCCACAGTAATAACGCCGTCATTGGGTTCCTGCAGCATAAGTGCTTGACCACGATTACCAGCAATAATACCAAATGCAACATCTGGTATTGGTAATTGTGCATAAAAATCTTCCGAAGAGAATTGCCACCCGTCTTCACTGCTAAACCATTTATAGATAGGGTTATCACGTAAAGCACGGGCAAGTTCAGTAGGTCTGTTGGGAGGCGCTAACATCACAACCCGTACTAATCCTTCAGGATAGCCATCTCTAAACCCAAGCCGGATAATAAGGTTTCCCAGGGAGTGTGCAATCAAATGATAGTGTTGGGTTTCAACATTTTTTTTAATAAAACAACAAAGTTCCAGCGCAATTTTCTCAAGGGGTACCCCTTGAGAAACATAGGGGAAATTAAGAGTCTTATATCCAGCCTGCTGCAGGCGGGTGTCCAATACCCATAGCGAAGCTCGCCCACGACCGATGCCATGCAAAAGAACAACCGTTTCCTCCTGATGCTCATTACGCTGTACTGGAGTAACAGATATTTCTTCTGCAACGGAAATAAAACTTACCGTTCCTGAAAGGAAAAAGAATAGAATCGTTGCCGACATCACTGTATTTCTGCTAAAAAAATGGGGGGCTGTCATAGGTTTCAAAACGTAAAGAAATACAACTATCCTTACGGTACCTCCATAGGTAGAATAGTAACGCACAACGAACTCAACTACCCAGTCGAAAAACATTAAAGAGCAATATCCAGCCGTACTGTTGAGGTATCAGCAGTAAGCTCAAAGTCTTCCTCACTATGGTCCATCAGAGCATGTGCTGATGCAAAGTCGGTCTGGCTCATCGCCCTTGGAGAAGTATATATTTTGAATGTACCTGTACCTAGTGGCAAATTCTCCAGATGGAACGTGGAAACCGCACCCAGTTCAAATAAGATGCGTTCCTTATCGTCCTTCTGTCCAATATTATAAAGCAGTTCCACAAATACCGAGCGCGGAGGTGCACCGTGTAATGTTACATCGCCCTCAATAATTCCTATGCCTGATGAAAAATTAAAATCCAACCACGTGGGAGCATCCATAGAAGGCTCTGTTTTAAGCTCCATCCGTCGCTCGAACCACTTGTCATCATCTCCAGGACCGACACATCCAATAATCGTCACGGGTTCCGGCGTAGTTTTCAGCTCATATTGACCCGGGGAAAAATATTCTATATTTCGCGTTACATCAATGCCGGAACCACTGACCCGCCGTCTTACTTCTTTAAATTTAGCAGGTTTCTTATTAACGGTAATATCGCCTGTTAACGCACCTTTATCTGGTAATTGTATTCTGATTTTAGTAGTCCGTCCAGGTTCAAGTTCTACAATAGCGCGTCCTGTACCATGGGTAATATGAAGAATAAGAAAGGATTGTATTCCTATGGGTAGAGTGAAAAGGGAAAAGTTTCCCTTGGAATCGGTATGTACATACTCGGCTGAACCTGTAACTATTCCGTCAAGTGTGCCTACCCGAGGCATGACAGATGCCTCAGCAATACTTACCCCGTTTGGACCATAAACAGAAGCTTCTAAAGCAACCGATCTATATAGCGGGAACTCGTATTCCTGATTCGGATCCCAGTTCTCATCAATGGTAAACTGAAGGGAAAACGGCGCATATCCATGAGCTCGCACATACATCGTATAGTCGCCGAAAGTTAGGTATCGATCTCGTAAAATCCCCTCAGGATTGTTTTGTTCACGAAATAAATTCAGCTGATAAGGCTGCATCATGTCAGGGAAATTTTTACATGTTGTAACTTCAAATTTGGAAATTATATCTTTCGTATTATGATCGTAAACGCGGGCTTGAAACTTAAAACGCGTCGGGATATCTTCAGTAACTTCAATTGTAATTGGTTTGTTGTTGCCTTCGGTGCTAATCCTACGGGTATTTGGAAATACGATGCCATCATAACTCACCTTAATCAGATGGTCTCCTTTGGGTACACCACCAATAACAAACTCTCCATAATTATCTGTTTCGCTTGTTTTTCCAGCGGCCTCCACAGTGAGTCCAGCTATACCATCCTTCCAGAATCTTTGATCCACTATACGTCCTTCAAGAGTATAGGTATTGTTGCGAACAGGTATCTCTACACTATCAGGACCACTACTTTCAGTACTTGCCTGATCCGGCACTGTGTCTCCCTCACTACTTACTGCCACATCAACCTGGCTTCCATCATTACCCCCAAAAAGGGCGAGGTAGCCAAAATATCCACCAATGGCAACAACCACTACAATGGAAGCAGCAATAACAATAGGGGTTATTTTTGTTGGTGGTTTTCCAATTTGACTTTCCTGCGCCGCCTTTTCCGCAACAAACGGACCGGCGACTGCGGTCATAATGGCGACCAACCGTTCTTTGTTGTTAATCTCGGGCTGGAGAGCGTTAGAGACTTCCTTCAAAAGTGCTTTTTCGATATTTTCCCGTGTCCGTGCCAAGTCTTCCGCCGCTTCTTTCTGATCAATTTTTAGGACTAATGCGATATTTTTTGCAGTCATACCACAAAAAGCATACAAGAGAATTCCTTTGCGTTCCTGCACACTAAAAGAACCCAATTCCTCATTAATCGGATCAATCAGTTCTGACTGTACCCATTTCATATCAATGGGTGCTTCTTCCTTTCGGTTCCTTGGTTTATTCTGATTCTGCTTGATCTTGATCAGCAATTTTTCTGCTTCGCCTTGCGCAATGGTACACAAAAGCATGCCAAGGCGTTTAGGATCTGTCAAAGAAATTAAACGATCGAAACCATCCTTGAGAGTCGCTACCACGACCTTATCAGCAAGGTATATATTTCCCGTGTGCGCCAAAGCCACTGCATACACCATCGGCTGATATTGCTCGACGATATAGCGATACGCTTCTGGTTCGCCCTTGAACACCTTCCGTATTACCGCCGCCTCATGTTTTGTCCGTGAGAATGCAATCACACTATATATCCTTAATTTGTGCTTAAATTAGCGTCACTATTGTATCTATATAATAAAAATAAAAGAAGCTAAACCTTATTATCCACAATATTCACCCTATTACATTACCGTGTAACAAGTCCCCAATACGCTTACATTATGCGATAATCTGCTTCTTCGGTCAAGTATTTCCTGTAGAAAATACCAGATATTACCCTTCAGAGTAAAGCAGATGACCTGAATATATCTATTTGCTGGAAACCCGTCGAAAAGAATTTGCTAAATTGCAAATATAAATAAGTCGATCCAGCACCATAACTACCCAAAATAGACCCTTTATTTAAAGGTGATACTCCATGTTACCGATTGAGGATTTTCTACAGAAAAGCGAAGGAGTATCACATCTGATCCTTCGTTAATAACTTCGTAATTTTTTACGGAAACTATTGCATCCGTATATTTCCAGGGGTGCGGAACAAAAAAACGCAATTCATAGTGAACTGGATCCGCTTTAAATAACCCGCTCAACTTCTTTTCAGCAATATCCCACTCAATATGTTTATGATCCAGAGCCCCCTGACTAATATGTCGATTAGAAGCAAGTAGTAACGGGTGTTCTTTATAAGGACGTAAGCCAAACAGACGGGCAGAACACGGAGGAATTGAAAGGGAGGATCCTCCTTCTATCAGGCCATGATATTTGGCAGGAAAGAACTCATACAAAGTATAGGGAGTAGCCGCATCCAGTCCAATCTGATCTAATCTGAAATGTTCAGAGGATTCTGAAAAACGGGACCAGTTAAAAAAAGCAAGAAGATGCCATTCCCCGGCACCACTTACGAGGGGTAAATAGCGTACTGCAGAGGTGTGTGTGTTGTCCGGTTCCAGGTTATAGGCGGCGTGGGGAAGCGGGGGAGAGAACTTTCTCAAAAGGTCGGTGTCGCTTTCGCTTAGTGCATTTGGGAGACTTCCCAACTGGAT
>JAGLCZ010000581.1 GCA_023145975.1 Candidatus Hydrogenedentota bacterium
TTGGACTGGATGCGGAGGTGTGCGCCGCTGCCCTGCTTCACGATGTGGTTGAAGATACGGACTACACCAATGAAATGATTGAAAAGGAGTTTGGTCCGGATATTGCACGCATTGTTGAAGGGGTTACCAAAATAAGTCGCTTCAATTTCACGGATGATATGGTGGGCCATGAGGAACATCAGGCGCAGAACATTCGTAAACTGCTGGTAGCCACGGCAAAGGATATCCGGGTTATCGTCATCAAGCTTGCTGACCGTCTCCATAATATGCGTACCCTTGAATTTCTGGATGTCAAGACCCGGGAGCGTATTTCCCGGGAGACCCTGGATATTTACGCGCCCCTTGCGCATCGGCTGGGTATATCCCGCTGGAAATGGGAACTGGAAGATCATGCCTTTCATCATCTGATGCCGGAGACCTACAAAGAAATTGCGCGTATGGTCACCATGAAACGGCATGAGCGTGAGGCGTATCTTAATAAGACCGTTGCTTTTCTGGAAGAACGTCTGGCCGAGGCGGAAGTGGTGGTGCATGTTATTGGGCGTCCCAAGCATCTATACAGTATCTACGAGAAGATGCAGCAGCAAGGCAAAGAATTTTCCCAGGTGATGGATGTGCTCGGGATTCGTATCATTACCCGAACCGATGCGGGCTGCTACAACGCCCTCGGTGTCGTTCATCGTTTGTGGACACCTATTCCCGGCAGGCTTAAAGATTATATTGCTATGCCCAAATTAAATATGTATCAGGCGATTCATACTACGGTTATGCGTGAAAACGGCATTTCAATGGAAGTACAGATACGTTCTGAATCTATGGATCGAATTGCCCGGGAAGGGATTGCTGCCCACTGGAATTATAAGGAAGGGGATAGCCGCAGCGATGATCGGCTGGATACGCAATTGGCATGGCTGCAAAAGATGTATGACTGGTTGAAAGATGCAGGGGATCAGGAGCATCTTATGGACAGCATGCGTCAGGATTTTACTTCTACCTATATCTATGTCTTTACTCCCAGAGGCGAACTCAAAGAATTGCCACAGGGGGCGACGCCTCTGGACTTTGCCTACATGATTCATTCTGATGTGGGGGATCACTGTATTGGTGCGCGGGTAAATGGACGTATTGTCCCTATTCGCTATAATCTGCAGACCGGTGATTCGGTGGAAATCCTTAACTCCAAGAATCAGAAACCGCATTTGGACTGGGTTGACGTGGTTGTAACCGGGCGGGCGCGTACCCGTATTCGGCAGCGGCTTCGTGAATTGGGTACACTGGCTCCTTCTGAGGAACAGGTAGTGTCTAAGCCTAAGATACACCGTGTTTCCCCAAAAGCACCTCCGCCTAGTGCTGTGCGGGAAGTAGATGAGTCTACCCGTCGTAAATTGGTGCGCATCGAAGGGCAAAAGGGCATGGAAGTACAGTTCGCAAAATGCTGTAATCCCATGCCGGGACATGCCATTGTCGGTTATGTGACGAAAACGCCTGGAATTTCAATTCATCGGGCAATCTGTAAAAGCTTTGCCAGGTCAGCGCGGGATCATTCCCGTATCGTGCAGGCAACCTGGGAAGGGGAAGGTATGCTGTTGGCAAAGATACGCCTCGTCACCAAAAATCGCCCCAATTTACTGGCTGATATTACCAATTCCCTGCGTCCGCTCAATATCGATATTCTTCATGCGCAGTTTGGACCCGGTGAAGAAGGGGAAGATCACTTTGATTTTCAGTTTGAAGCTGCCGACCAGGATGTTATCGAACAGGTTACTCAAATTGTAACGCATGTTCCCGGTGTATTTGAAACCCTTTATCTGGGTGCACAAGATAAAGGGGCAGAAGAAAAGCCATCAAAACCCGGGAAGAAACGTTTGAAGGATTCCGGTTAAAGTGGAACATTCTCCCTTTGAGGTAGTCTCCGAATATGAACCGTCCGGTGATCAGCCGGAAGCGATTGAAGCACTTACACAGGGCGTGCAGGAGGGACTTCCTCATCAGACGCTGCTGGGGGTGACGGGTTCCGGAAAGACCTTTACCATTGCCAATGTCATTGCCCGTACCCAGAAACCCACGCTTGTGCTGGCGCATAATAAAATACTTGCTGCCCAGTTGTACGCTGAATTCAAGACTTTGTTTCCTCATAATGCAGTAGAGTATTTCGTTAGCTATTACGATTATTATCAGCCCGAAGCCTATGTACCTACCACCGATACCTATATCGAAAAAGACTCTTCCATTAACGAAGAGATTGACAAAATGCGTCATGCCGCCACCCGTACGGTATTGACCCGGCGCGACTGTATTGTGGTGGCAAGTGTATCCTGTATTTACGGTATAGGATCGCCGCAGGCATACAGGTCACTTCGTGTTGCTCTGGAACCGGGGATGGAGCCGGGTCGGGACAACATTATTTCTGATCTCGTATCCATGCAGTATATGCGTAATGATATTGATTTTCATCGGGGCACCTTTCGTGTGCGCGGTGATACGATTGACGTATTTCCTGCTTACGAGGCGGACCGCGCCGTCCGTATTGAGTTTTTTGGTGATGAAGTGGAAAAGATCGCCGAGATTGATCCGCTGCGCGGTATTGAACTGCGCAGGTTGCGTCGTGCAGAAATATTTCCGGGTACCCATTATGTTGCGGAGCAGGGAGCGCTTGACCGTGCCATACGTGCGATACGGGATGAATTAGGAGGGCGTTTGAATGAGTTGCGGTCTGAAAACCGGGAA
>JAGLCZ010000582.1 GCA_023145975.1 Candidatus Hydrogenedentota bacterium
TGGGAAATAAGCAAAAATAGACATTTTTAGCCCTCCCCATACGTCGCCCCCTTTTTATTGCAGGACCATTACAGACAGGACTATTAACTTCACCCCGTATGACCGGTTTCTCAGAGCGCGAGGGCTTTCGCGCCCTGAGGCACCTTTTTTTCAGCACGTGGGTTAAACCTGAAGTTGATCGTTATTAATCAAGACCCACCTTAGAAATCATATTTAATGAAGAAATATATTCAAACATCTATTAAACAACGACTTATTCTAATACTCTTCGGCCTGATTTTAGGGATTGCCTTGCTTGAAGTTATTCTGAGAACAGGAGGTTTTGTCCTCACCTCATTGCAAGAACAGGCTAATCGTCTATCCCTTGAGGAAAAAGGTGAATGCGTGATTATGTGCATCGGTGAGTCCACCACTGCGGGGGGATATCCTAGGCAACTTGAATCCATCCTAAATAATAGTAAATTAGGCATCAGTTTTAGTGTATTAGATAAAGGAATACAAGGAACTAATAGTGCGTTCATAGTTTCCCAATTAGAAGAGAATATCAATGAATATCAACCAAATATAATAATTGTGATGATGGGGACAAACGACAGTCCTCAGACCGTGGTTTATGAAAATACTTCCGGGGTCAAAATCAAACTATTTTTACAAGATTTTCGCGTTTACAAATTAGTTAGATTGCTTCAGGAACATATCATTTATAAGATTAATGAGATAATAAATGGTCAAGAAAACCCAGGCGAGTGGGGAATAGCAACAACCAAGGATGAAGACAGAAAAACTGCAAAAACGGTAGAAGAAGATTTGACACAAGATGAATTGGAACAGGAATTGCAGAATTGTGAAGATAAACTTGCACTAAAACCAAACAACACCGAAATATTGTTTAAGGTGGGAATTTGCTATTTCAAGCTGGGCAGGCATTTTGAAGCAGAAAGAGAGTTTAAAAAGTTGCTAAAAATCGAACCCAAGTCTTCCCGTGCTTATGTTGAATTAGAAAATATCTATCTAGAACATGATAGATGGGGCGATATTTCGGAACTGACAGACGGGGATAATGCAAAAATAGATCCCGAGCTTGATGAAAAACGTTACGAGAAATATATAGAATTGGCTCGGGCACATTACTGGAAACATAATTATAAAATTGTTGGATTACTTTGCAGGATAGCAATCGGTATCCTGCCTGATGATGACCGGGCTTACGCTGAATTAGGACGCGTAGATTTTGTTACGCGAATCAGACCAAAAGAAGCTGAGGAAATGTGCGAAAAAGCGATTGAGATTAATCCTCGCAATGCGTTAGCCCTCAATCAATTGGGTTCTATTTACAAAGCAAGGGGAGATTGGAGAGGAGCGGCAAAGATGTACAAGAAAGCTTTAAAGTTGCCTCCACAAGACAACTCCTCTTTTGGTAATTTATTAACTCTCTACCTGCAAAAACAAGAATTCGGGGAGTTAGAGAAGATTTGCTTAGATACCATTAAACATAATCCAGATAATTCTCCTGCCTTAAGCGCGCTTGCTCTCTGTTATGAAGGTCAGGGAAAAGGAGGATTAGCGGAGAATTATTTCAATAAAGCAAAAGAAGCAAGGTCGAAATATTTTAACCCAACTACTGCTAAAAACTATCAAAGGCTACAAGAAATTGTAACTGCTAATGGAATACAGTTAGTATGTATGCAGTACGCTATGAGAAATTTGGAGGATTTAAAGAGGCTTCTTCCTGACCATAAAGGCATAATTTTTATCGATAACGAGAGCATATTCAAAGAGGCTGTCAAGCGAAAGGGATACAGCACATACTTCATTGATAGTTTCCGTGGTGATTTCGGGCATTGTTCTGAAAAAGGGAAATGGCTTATGGCCGAAAATATTGCAAAGATAATCCTCAAAGAAGTATTTGGGACTTCTTCTGAGAAGTAGTTTATATGTAGTGAAGATCCACTCCACTGAGTACTGTTTTAGATTAAGAGTAGAGCAAGGTTCCATCTCAGGCATAATATGTTAGTCGATCTCGAAGTGAATCTTACAAGACGCCATTTTGAAATTGAAGCGGATAAGGAAGCTTACATGGTTTTGTGCAAAAGTGCCAGAAAGTTGCATAAGCCGGTGAAGCAACTTACCAGCGAAATACCTCTCCGCAGTCTAAGTGCTCACGAACGGACCAGCACTAGACAAACCGCGCACTATCATTGATTATTAGTTTGGCATATATAACCATCCCAAATTGCTCATCGAGTGGATGTTTTTGTTCCGGGGTTCGTTCCGGTTCTTCACCTCGTTCTCTTCAGGCATCCAGTTAAGCCAAGCATATTTCCCGGTGCCTGTCCCTTACCATTTGGAACCGTATACTCATAAAACCCCATCCAAACCACGCTCTGGAACACCCGTCATGCCCAGTCTTTTAACCGTCCTGTCTGCAATTATTCTATCTTTATCTCCTCCTAACCATTGGCAAAGACTTCGGGTGTATCGAAATCGGGGAGATAGCTGTGGTGACTCTCCAGTTCCTGGATCCATCCGCGGTGAAAACCTAACCGGTGCATCTCATCTATGACCTGATCGTATTCT
>JAGLCZ010000583.1 GCA_023145975.1 Candidatus Hydrogenedentota bacterium
AGTGGAAAGGGATTTTTTATGAACCGTAGAGAATTTATGATGACAACCGGTATTGCTGCCGCTTCCAGCGTGCTGCTGAATGCAGGCAAGACAGCACATGCGGGAAAATTTACCGGTAAAATTAAGAAGGCGGTCAAGTACGGCATGATTAAAGAGGGGAAGACCCCGCTGGAAAAACTTCAATTGCTGAAGGACCTTGGCTTTGAAGGAGTAGAACCCAGTTTCGGTTCCGTAGATATGAAGTTACTGGCTGCGGCAAGCGAGTCTACCGGCATTACAGTACATGGTATTGTGAAAGGGTGGTCCTTTGATGACATCAATGTCTCTCTTGATCAGGCCAAGGCAATTGGCGCGACTTCGGTGCTTATTGTTGCGGGTAAAGTAGACGAAAAGATGCCCTATGAGAAAAATTATATTGAGACCCAGGAGAAAATGAAGCGGGCAGGCGAATATGCTGCAAAACAGGAAATCCAATTGCTGGTTGAGAATGTGTGGAATAATTTTCTGTTGACGCCTCTTGAAATGGTGCGTTATCTCGACGAGATTGATAACCCGTGGGTTGGTGCCTATTTTGATGTGGGCAATGTGGCACGATACGGTTGGCCGGAACACTGGATCCCAGTACTTGGCAAGCATATCAAAAAACTGGACATCAAAGAATACAGCACGAAGAAGATGAATGATGAAGGGTTATGGAAAGGCTTTGAGGTCAAGATAGGCGAGGGTACCATTAACTGGCGTGCGGTTCGTCGGGAATTGCAGAAGATTGAGTTCACAGGATGGGCAACGGCAGAAGTTGGCGCTGGCGGTAAAAAACGGTTGGAAGATATTGCCAGGCGTATGGATCGTGTACTGGATTTATAAGGGATAAGGCTTGCTGCTGTCGGACAGATCAGAGGGTTGGATTTGTCCGACAGCAAAAATTTATAGCCGCTTTCCGGTACAGTTATTTTTCGTGATAGATTGGCACGGTATTTCCAGCATTGGGCATGACGTAGCAGGTGGGATGGGATATGCCTTGTGCATTGAAATAGTCGTGTGTACGCAGCAGTGCCTCTTCGAGTGAATTCATTTTTTCAGCACCCAGCAATGCGACTTCTTTGTGATTGAGTTCTGTGACCAGCAGCGTTTTTCCTGTTTTTTGCAAGGTGGACAGTGCCGTCTGTCCATTAACGTCGGGATGTTGACGCACTACCGATGCGATACGTTCCGGTTCACCCATTTCGAGGTAGCGGCGGAACCCGCTTGCTCCTAATCCTTCCGGGGCAGGAGCAAGAAGAATGATACGCCCGCCGGGCTTGAGTGCGCTGTATGCGTTGAATAGTGCTTTGTGGCATTGGACAAAATTTGGGGCTGTATTTATTGCTGCAATAACCAGGTCTGCTTGTTCTGTTATGGGAATGGTGTAGATATCCCGGGCGAGGGTGCAGGCGCGGCGATGGGCTGCGTTGAGTTCGCCAGTGAACAGACCGGCAATAGTACCTTCTTTTCCCAGCACGGTATTGATAATGAATGTCGGGGGATGAAGCTGTGCGCCCTCAAGCAGGTCTTCTGCGACAGGGTTGTCGTCCAGCACGCAAATACGTACACGGGGATCAAGTCGCGGCAGCGATGGATGCAGGCTGCGTACATGGTTTTGGGCAATAGTACTTGCACCGGACAGACCGGGAACCAGTGCTTTACGTCCGCCGCCGAATCCGGCAAAGTAGTGGGGCATCACTGTACCCGTTAGGATAAGATGGTCACATTCACAGGCATATCGGTTGAGCATAACCTGCGTGCCGCGACGGGTGGTGCCCACAGATATCAAATTATCGGTGTCGTGAGCATTGTGATTATGGATACGATTTTTGAATCGTTTATAGAGGGAAGCACCGAGGATGTGTTCATGTTCTTCTGTGGTGGCGGGACGATGCACTCCTGTGGCAACCAGGAAACGGATATGGCTTTCGACCAGACCGGATTCGAGCAGCCAGTCCA
The DNA here is from genome assembly GCA_023145975.1 of Candidatus Hydrogenedentota bacterium. Classification (GTDB taxonomy): domain Bacteria; phylum Hydrogenedentota; class Hydrogenedentia; order Hydrogenedentales; family CAITNO01; genus SLFT01. Next base: position 1,981 of record JAGLCZ010000583.1, read on the forward strand.
CAAGGTGGGGTAATATCTGTTCCATGCCTGTTGTTCTGGATGCATCAGATACGGCAAGGACGACAGACTCATGAGGATGAAAGCACTCGCGTAGTGAATGCTTTATGCCTATGGGATGTTTTAGTGAATGTCGCAGGCTAAGGGCAATATCAGGGAGTTGGGGGCGTTTCGCAGCACTGAGAATGCCCAGGCATTGTGCCCAGGGAATTTCCGCCGTGCTTGTGGTTGATCGATAGGGTAGAGAAACAATCATGCTGTTAGAAATCAGAGGGGATGTTATTTTTAGAGGAAAGGATACAAGGATGCTGCAGCGTACGAACAGTTTTTGCCGTTGGATTCATGGGGCTACGCTTCTTCCATTTCCTGTTCGCGCTGTAGTACTTCTGCCACATAGATCTCGATAGCTTCCTCTTGTTTTGGGGTCATATCTACAAAAGATGCGCGGACAAGAGTTCGGTCTTCAGCGAGAGTCACTGTCCCGATAACCTGTGAAAATACAGTAAACGGAGGGAAATCATCGCGACCCAGTGTTACTGTTACCCGAGCATAGCTGTGGTTCGGCGGGGCTGCAGTATGGAGCATTGCGGCGTAGCCGCCTGCACTGAGATTCATGAACGTTGCTGTCGCCCGGGTTTGTGGGTCATTCTCATAGAGCCAATCTGTTGGGTTGGGTTCATTTTCTTCAGGCACGACAAAAATATCCATAGGGGTAGGAATGGTATATGCGGAGCGTTCGTGAGCGCGGGCCTGCATGCGCTTACTTTCGAATACATGCCCAAATAATAACCGTACCGGATCGGATCGGATAGCTGCCACTGATGCGACGAATTCGTAGCGGGCATCTCCGGGATGACAGACCTGCATCAAATATTGGCTGTCTTCGGCGATATCGGCGGCGAGTTCCGGATTGCGGGGGGTCAGAAAAAAATAGGCGTCATTAACATGGGCAACGTAAAACTCACTTAGAGGCGAACTATTCTGTTCCAAAGGTCGTGCTTTGACTATTTGTTTTTCAGTTAGATTCAGAGTTGAACTCCATCGTTCCTCTTCCGGTATTTTTTCCAAACTAAGAGCGGTGCGAATTTCTCTGAGCGTTTCGCCCATAGTATCACGTTGCGCTACGCCTGAAATTGCATCGATCTGTTTTCGGACGCATGAATCAAATTCGCGGTGATCGGTGAGGGTGTCAAAAGGATCGCCTGCTGCATAATGCTTTAGCATGGAACGCAATACTAACCATTGCTCCTGGGACAGCTCCTTCATATTCGCATATTGCTGCGCTTCAAGCCATCCGGGCATTGTATCCACGGGTCGATAACGTATAAGGATATAAATCAGCGAGAGGATGGATAGGCAGGCTATCGGCACCAGAATAATTACAGAAAGCTGAACAAGGGATAGGGATTCAAACATAACTGCTTTCTTTCCTTGGTTGTAATTACAGGCAGAGGCATAATCTATACTCTAAATAGATTATACGGTTTATCAGGTGTATGTGCAAGCGCGTAATTACTTAACGATATAGCCGTCTTTTTCAAGGGTACGTTTGAGTTCGGCTCGTGACAAATCATGGTAGCGTAATGTTTTGTGGGGGTCTATGCTGTCCAGCTGCTTTTTCCAGTGTTGATGGTGTGCCAGTTCAGTGATCACCAGGGGATCGTCCGCTTCGATCACATGCCATGTGCGTATCCGTACCTGTTTTGCCCCGCCCCGCCAATCTTTCAGGGTTATCAGTACATTTTCGGGCAGGGGGTCGCGACTGTTGTTCAGCAGGAATTCAATGAATACGTCGGGGTTACGTCCTTCCTGCATAGCGCGAACAAAGGAGTCACGGGTTAGACGATAGACCATGACACGACTGGTACTGACACGTTCCGCAAAGGTTTCCAGCGGCACGGTTAACAGCGGTTCCATATCTTCAATAGCGGCAACAATTTCATAGTTGGGTTGTACTACGAAAGCACCACGCCGTTCGGGGTACTGTTCTTCCAGTGCTGCGGGTATTGTATCCGAAAGAATTGCGCTTCCTATGGGTGATATACGGAAACAGGGGTCACCTTCTACGTATCCCCGGTCGACCATTCCCAGCCAAAAGAGGGTGCCTTCAAGGGACCGCGCCATCCGTGTTTCAATATTAGTGCTTACACTGGGCGATATATATTCGGAATGGGCACCCACAGGTCTAAGTTCAGGTGCCGCCGATTGGTCTATCAAAGATCGTGCATATCCCAGGAAATCCATAACAGGGTACCAGACGCACGGTTTTATTTCTTCCATGACATCTTCAAGCAGTATCCTGGACTTGGCGGTTTCGTCTTGTGTTGTCAACCAGGTACACACCAGACGATGGCGTTCGAGGCGACTCAAGCCCGAAATTTCATCTAACATACCTGCACACAGTGTATTGTCCACCCGCGCTATCCACCCCAAGCCTTCTGCAACCCACAGGCAGGTCGTTCGCAGCGATTCTATATCTTCCCCGCAAATGCTGTCGAGGCGTCGCTTATCCGCCAAAAACAACTCGCCATCATTGCGCAGCCGTACCGGGCGTGCCGCTATGGAAGCGGTTATCCGGCAGATTACTTCGGAAAAAGCGAGAGCCTCCGAGCGTATATCTTCAACCACTCCCTGTACAGGTTTAATCTTATCGGTACGCTTGTTTTTGGAGGGTTGGGTAGCTTGCTTGTAATCACGTGCTTCTTTGAGCAGAGCCGCTACCCGCATGAGCCGGTCTTCGGCATCAAAGCGAAATAGCTCGAAGCAGGCGCATCCCCGAAACAACTCTCCAAGCGCTTGTTCAATATCATATTCCGTACCGCCATGGGCAGTGTATAACTGCGATATGGTCAATATACCGTCTTTGGATTGCCAGAGGATATCGAAGACATTGCGGGCACATTCTGAAAAATCCCGGGAAGCTACATAATTCAAAACGGAATCAGGATGTTTATAAATCCGTACCCGCGCCTGTTCAAACATATCCTTTTTAGAAAGTCCTTCTTCCAGTCCAAGTCGTTCTTCAATACGTTGTAAATCCTGGTCGTGCAAATTACGTATGCGCTGAAGCAATGCGGCTATATCGCCATGACTTTCAAGACCTTCAAGAATTCGCTTTACTGCATGAAACCCTTCCGGGGCAAGGCGTATTTTGGTAAGGTCAGTGTAGAGTAACTTCGGATTGATATCTACCAGATATTCTACTTCTTCCCGGGTAATCTCAAGTTTTTTGGCAAGGAACCGGGGGGTTAATCCGGAACGGCTGTTTTGAGACAGATCACGGGCGATCAAAAATGTTGCGCGGCTGATCCCTTCCATCGAAGCCAGTAAACTCGCGCGGTGACGCATGGCAGCACAACCTCCTCAAATAAAAAACAACCCTGAAAACAGAAGTTAAAACTTGTATTATAGTAAATAACAGAAGCGTCTGACAAGAAGAGTATGAGTGTCGTGTCAATCGGCGTCTGAGTAGAATGCAATTACGGGCTTTTTATATGGGCGATGTCTCGTAAAACAGGTGCCGGATTTTAAAGGCTTTTCGCGGATGTGGTGTCGCAGGATTCCGGTGTGCGTTTCCAGCCGTTATTGTATTGCCAGGGGTGGACAGCCACTTCACCATCAGTGTACACAATTTCTGTGAATCCGCCGGGATGATGTTGTTTCTCGTAAAAAAGGGCACTCGAAGTAATTTGTTCCAGATTCGGGAATTGAGGATCCCGGGTATGGCTGAACACATGTACATGCCCGGCAAGATAGAGAATCGGTCGTGAGGTGTCGCCCAGAAGTCGGTGCAGTAATGCCCCGTTCCCCAATTGCCGCATGTAGTTGCTGTGATGGGAGGGAGTGGACAGGACGGGATAGTGGGCAAGCACTACCAGAGGACCTTCGGGAGCCTGTTCAAGGAGTGTTTGTGTATCCTGCAGTTGGGTATTGCTGATATGTCCCCGTGAGCTTAACAGGTTGGGACGTGCAGTGGGGACTATTAACAAAGGGGTCCCCCCGGGCAGAAATTTCAGAGAGGGTATCCCCGCTTTTTCGAGACGATTGCCGAAGTGCTTTTCAAAACGCTGCTGCCGTTTTGATTCAAAGGTATACAGGTCATGATTGCCTGCGGTCATGTATACAGGTATACCGAATTGAGCGAGGGTATTTACAAAGACGGCGGCTTGCCGGTATTCGGCTTCAGTGGCGGTGGTGGTTAAGTCCCCTCCGATCAGCAGCGCATCTGCTTCCAGTGACGGAAACAGATCAATAAAGGATTGCGCTCGTTCCTGATGCACATAATGTTGTCTGCGAAGCAGCAGATTCAGGTTACCCAGAATACGTTTGTTGCAGAGCAGCAAGGGATTACGCACGATGTGCCAGAAATGCAGGTCGGTTATGTGAATGATTCGTGTCATACGTTTCGTCTCGTGTAAATTGATTTTCTGATGCTATTATCCATAGAGACCGTGTCTACAACAAATTTCGTCAGAGTTGGATAAATAATCCACTGGCGAGAATATTTTAACGAAGGGCTGCGCTCCAGCAGTTCCCGGCTTGTTCCCGACCTTGCATTTGAATATCCGAAAAGTCCCTTCTGACTCATTAACAAATATCCTTCCATAATAAACTCTCCTGTTGGAAAGCCTATACTGTGACATTTTCAAAGAGTCGCGACAGTTTCCGTCCTTGCATTTGAATATCCGAAAAGTCCCCCTTGCGAAGGGGGTGCCGCGTTAGCGGTGGGGGATGTTCTTCTTCTTCGCCCCTCGTGATTGTTCTGTGGGGAATCGGTTTAACCCCCCTGCAAAACACAACGGCTTAGTTCGGCAATAAGGTATGCACAAAGGGTTCATCGTCATGCCGGCTGCAGCTGCGATAAACGTACAAATCCGATCAGATGTGAGTATGCTGAAAATTCTGCGGATAAAGATGTTTTTTTTAATTTGTTTATGCTATTCTGTAGCAGTCGTTGATCTGGATGATTGGCGTTTGTTATGTACTGCATGGGGAGATAGAGTGTGCCTCGCCTTGTGACGGCAGGTTTTGCATTTTTGTTTCCCGTAACCACAGAACCCATAGAAGAGAGGCCCAGGGATTATGAGCAAAAAATCTGACAATGGTATTTCGCGTCGCGATTTCGCCAAAGCTTCGGCAGCGGCAGCAGGGGTTGCTATTTTATCCAGCAAATCGGGTATTGCTGAAGACAATACGGATACCTTAAAGATAGGACTGATTGGCTGCGGTGGTCGCGGCAGCGGTGCGGCAGTGAACTGCCTGACAGGCAACGACAATATTAAACTCGTCGCTCTTGCCGATGTATTTGGAGATAAGCTGAGCAGCAGCCGTAAAGCGCTTGAGGGAAATCGGCGGATCAACTCCAAAGTAGATATTAAAGATGACATGTGTTTTGTGGGACTTGATGCCTATCAGCAGTTACTCAAAACAGATGTGGATGTTGTTATTCATGCTACGCCTCCTTATGCCCGCCCCATGCACATAGAGGCAATTATTGCTTCGGGTAAGCATCTCTTCAGCGAGAAACCCTTTGCCGTAGATGCGCCGGGTATACGCAGGTGCATTGCCGCCGCCAAGGCTGCTAAGAAAAATGGACAGGTTTTTGTCACCGGGTTACAGCGACG
>JAGLCZ010000584.1 GCA_023145975.1 Candidatus Hydrogenedentota bacterium
TGGTGATTGACGGAAAGCGCATTGAAGTGGGCGGCTTGAAGGGGCAGCTCAACTATGCCTTTTTGCGCTCTGACTGGATAGACACGCTGGAGTCGTCGCCGGATGCCATGCAGTTCAGCGGCTTTACTGTTGGCACTCCCTCCGAACGCATTCCGTGGAAACAAGTGCGTCACCATGCGCCTGATGTGGCATGGCCGCCCCGGGGCGTGTCTCTTCACATGAACTACGTCATGCCCGATACTGCCGCACCGACGCTCCGTGATGTTCAGGTGACCGTACACTACGAGTTATATGACGGCATTCCGCTTATGTGTAAATGGCTGACGGTGCATAATACCGGCAAGGACGCTGTCATGCTGGACAGTTTCACAAGCGAGATTCTTGCCGCAGTGGAATACAGTTCTGATGTGGAAGATCGGGAAGGTAAAGCGCAACATCCGAATCTGCATGTGGAAACAGACTATGCCTTTTTGGCAATGAGTGCTATGAATGCCGGTCGCCATGCTATTCGCTGGTTGCCGGACCCGGACTATGAAACCCAGGTGAACTACAAACGAATGAATCCCTGCCTGCTGGAAGTTGGTCCTGACCTGGGCCCTGCTGTTTCTATCGCGTCAGGCGAGACATTCACTTCCTTCCACACCTTTGTCCTGTCCTTTGACGGGTATGAGCGGGAACGGAACGGGTTGGCGCAGCGACGCATGTACCGTGTTGTCGCGCCATGGACCACAGAAAACCCGCTTATGATGCATGTGCGCTTTTCCGATTCCAAGACGGTGTATAACGCTATTGATCAGTGTGCCGACGTGGGTTTTGAGATGGCGATCCTGACTTTTGGAAGCGGCTTCGAAATTGAGAATGACAGCAGGCACTATCTCAAAAAAATGCGTAAATACAAATCGTATGCTAAAAAGAAAGGCATTGAAATCGGGGGGTATTCTTTGTTGGCATCGCGGAGTATCGATGCAAAAAACGATGTGATTATGCCGGAAGGCGAATCCCCTTCTTTTGGACATTCTCCTTGTATAGAAAGCGAATGGGGACAAACGTATTTCAAGAAACTCTATGCCTTCTACGAACGAACCGGTTTCGATCTGCTGGAACATGACGGCTCCTATCCCGGCGATGCCTGCACGAGCACAACCCATCCCGGCCATCGCGGCTTGGAAGATTCACGATGGACCCAATGGCGCACCATCACGAAATTCTATCGCTGGTGTCGGGGGCGCGGCATTTTTCTCAATGTACCGGACTGGTATTTCCTCAGCGGGTCGAACAAAACGGGCATGGGCTATCGCGAAACAAACTGGAGCCTACCCCGCGATCAGCAGGTTATTCATACCCGCCAGAATATTTATGATGGTACCTGGGGAAAGATAGCGAGTATGGGTTGGATGTTTGTGCCTTTGACGGAATATCACGGTGGTGGTGCCGCCGCCACTATCGAACCCCTGGATGAACATTGGGAACACTATGAGCGTATGCTCGT
>JAGLCZ010000585.1 GCA_023145975.1 Candidatus Hydrogenedentota bacterium
GCAAAAGGGTAGGGCTGCATGTAATGACCTCCTCAAATCAATTTAGTCAACGGGTACAGGAAAAGGATACTGCCTTGGCAAGCCCCTTCCTGTCACGTATTTTTTTTGCACTTTTTCACGGGTACTAACTTCCAGATTCATTATAACATAGATAAAGAAGGTCTTTTGTTTCCTCCTGACGGCGTGACAAAAAATAATTTTGGGGATGCCTCGCAACAAATGAAGTTAAAGGAAATACCATTAAATATGATACACTGAAGTCACACAGCATATGGGTGAATATGAACAGGAGTGTGTGGTATGGAAAGCAAAGTAGTACTTTTTTCTGTCGTTGTGACAGGTGAAGCCCATAATCCGACAATTCTTAACCCGGATTTCCTCGTAGCCAGAGAAATTGTTCCCTCTGGATGGCATGATAGCGTTAACGTAACACAAGCACTGACAACACCTCCTCTTTCTATGGTAGTCTATTCTAACGGCATCTCTATCGTTGTTGAAAACGAAAAAATGCAGGTCGTTGATTCCAGGGAACAAAAAAAACCAATCGATAGCCCTATAGTCGAAATAGCCTGTAAGTATGTGGATGTTTTACCTCATGTTAAATATAAGGCTGTAGGCATCAATTTTCATAGCGTTATTACGCACAAAAACCCACAGAAATATATCAAGGACTTGTTTGTTAAGCCTGGCTCCTGGGATTCGGGAGAGCCTGCATTAGAGACGGTAGGATTGAAATTGGTTTATCCTGCCCCTGACAATGGTCGTATAATCCTTTCCCTGGAGGCAGGAGAACGGAATTCACCCAATAAGAAAGAACAGCCCGTTCCGGTAATCATGATTCATGCGAATTTTCATCGCGAATGCCAAGAATATCCCGCAGAACAACAGGTTCAGGAATATATTAAACATGTTGAATCTGATTGGGATTTTTATCAAAAACTGATAAAACGAATTTTCCAGTAAGAAAGGATGATATGGTGGAGTTAACATATCCAAATACGGTTGCAGCCAACAGTACAGCGACCAGTTTACCTTCTGTAAACGGTGAAAAAATTAATGCCTTTATATTAGATACTACAAAAAAATTAGGAGAAATGGCAAAGTCTCTTTCAGATACTTTCACCAACTCGGAAGATTGTGTGCCATCACCCGAAGTTTGGTCAGAATCGGATAGCGGACTGGGGATAGATATGTCATACAATATATCAACGAACGTTTCGACTATCTCAAAACCAGTTGCGATAGACAATAGCAATAAGCACCCAGGGAAGAGGATTTCTCTGGCTGAAGCGTATGAAAAAGCTGGACACCTTTATGAAAAAGCCGAGGCAAAACGGCAAGTTCTACGAGAACAGGAAGCGCGTTTGTTTTTTGGACTTCTCGAGGACGAATAAGCATGATCTATGATGCCGTTGGTGCTGAACTTCCAATTCAACAAGGGGATATATTTTGTGGCCTGCCACGGGTAGAGGTGTCCTTGTCTGATGTCTGTGTAGTTGAAAATGACGGGGGCATCTTTGAAACGGATTGGACGCAGGTGTCTAAAGATGATGAAGGAAATTCCAGGACGGTGCGTGCCATTTTACCGCTTCGCCCTGTTGACGCCATCGTCATATCACAGAACTGCGATGCCGCACGCGCGGATTATGTAAGCCTTTGCGAAATCATTTCTTTTTCCAAAGCGCTGAAAGATTCCCAAAACTGGTCGCCAAAAACATGGGCCAAAATGCTCACCCGAGAAGGAACTGACACACTACGCCTGTTTTACATGCCACCAGGCGACATACCAGGATTTTCGGAGAAAAAAGCTGTAGAATTTCGAACGGTAATCCAACTACCCAGAGAGGACCTCGTCTCTTTCAGTCATCTCCGCAAAGCACGCTTAAATACAGTCGCCTACGAACACTTTCGCGAGAAATTATCACAGTATTTTAGACGGTATCCCTACAACCCCTGGTATCCCTTGGATAAAGAAGAGTTCGCTAAATATACTGAAAAACAGTCAGAGACAATAACGCCCTATGACTGGCAAAAATAGATAATGAAAAGAATCCGGCTGGTTCC
>JAGLCZ010000586.1 GCA_023145975.1 Candidatus Hydrogenedentota bacterium
CGTAAAGAAAAGTGCAAAGAAAAAAAACACGTAAATAACCTGTAATTGATTCTACTTACCCTCCGCAGCACTTGTTGCGGGGGGGGTATCTTTTTTTGGGTATAAAAATATTGCTTTGGGACAGTTTCGTTGATTCAAGACATTAAGAGCCCCGACAATAGATTCAACGTATCAGAACTTTCCAAAAGTAAACGGTGGTCAGGGTTTATTCGATAAACCGGAATGACTACGTATTTTTCTACATAATCCGAAAAAAACTTGATTTCAACATTCACTATTGATAAATTAACCCGTAAATTATTTTCTCCATAGTCAAAAGGAAATCCTTATGAACACATTCACGACTCTCGATTATGCTGTGCTTATTCTCTATTTTGGAGCAATGGCAGCGTTGGGTCCCCTATTCGCCAGTAAGGCACGTACTACTGAAGGCTATTTTCTTGGAGATCGTTCTTTCCCGGGGTGGCTGATTGGTTTTTCCATGTTTGCTACCTCCATAAGTTCAATGACATTTATGGCATATCCCGGCGATGCTTATAAAACTGCATGGTACCGAATGGTACCCAACCTGACATTACCATTGGCGGTACTATTTGCCACGATGTTCTTTCTTCCTTTTTTTCGGCGCGCAGGAACAGTCTCCGCTTATGAGTACCTTGAGGGACGCTTTGGGAAATGGACGCGCCTCTATGCAGCATCCGCCTTCATTGTAAGCCAAATTATCCGCGTCAGCCTTATTTTATTTCTCGTCTCCATATTAATTGAAAAGATAACAGGTATCGATGTGTACCTCTGTATTCTGCTCGGCGGGGTCATCACCTCTTTTTATACGATCCTGGGAGGCATACGCGCTGTACTATGGACGGATTTTATTCAGGCGTGTGTGCTTTGGGTAGGCGGTGTAATATCTCTGATAGCAATTATCAATGTATTGCCCGGTGGGCTGGGTCAGATTTTTTCCATGGCATCCGAAGCAGGTAAATTTGCCATGGCAGACCTTAATGCAGAAGGCGTTATGGAACCTATCCAGTTCAGTCCGGATTTTACAAAGAAAACGGTAACTCTTTTTCTGTTGGTAGGACTGGGAAACTGGCTTACCGAATACAGCAGCAACCAAAATATTATTCAACGCTATGCTGCTTCAAAAAGTGCAAAGGATGCAAAAATTGCCATGTGGACCTGCTGCTTATTCAGTGTACCGACCTGGGCATTATTCATGTTCCTTGGCACAGCACTGTGGGTATTTTTCCAGGTTAATCCAACGCCGGAAGCACAGGCCATTCTTACAGGAGAAGGGGGTGCGAAAGCAGAGGATATTCTTCCTTATTTCGTTATTAATTTTCTGCCTAAAGGTTTCTCAGGTCTGGTGATTGCCGGGGTACTGGCTGCCGCCATGTCAAGTCTCTC
>JAGLCZ010000587.1 GCA_023145975.1 Candidatus Hydrogenedentota bacterium
CCCCCCCCAAGTAGTACAGTACAGCCCTGTGTGAAACAGGATATCATAACCGGAGATAGCTCCTACGTAAGGTTCTTCATATATTATCTGTTCGGAAGTAAAACCTAGATAATCGGGTGGATCAACAGGACCAAATGGTGGGTTAACGCCATAACCGTGACTTAGTATTAAATGTGGCTCAAATACAGCCTTTACACTTTTTGAATCACTGTTGGCAACATGAAATAGGTCAATACCGCCATCCCAATAATTCATGTATATGGTAAGTGGACCCGTAATAAGTATATCTGAGTTTGGGTAGGTTGCTACTTGCCATTCCCCGTCAAAATCCATCAATTCCCAATGGCTGAAAACAAATCCATCACATGGTTCGGCACTAATATCCACTCTGTTGCAGGTCCTGCATGGATCCAATACTTCAGCCAGATAATTTACTGTACCTTGAGGATATTGCCAAGTCCAGGGATTCCAAGCTGCTGTAAAGTCATCGCTGGTGACAATGCCTTGACCCGCAATTTCAATGTTTAGCGATACTCCCCTTTCGATTTGAAGCCCATATTCACGGTCGGATTGCAAGTAATGATTATTAATTATCTGATTCTTGGTATACCATGCAGTGCCGTCTTCCATTGTAAACATCCAAAATGAAAAAAAGTAGCCTGGCGGAAGATCAAAGGAGGAATTAAAATACCCGCTTGTTTTCGTACTGTCACTCAAATAAGGTCTGGTACTTCTATAACTAGAAGTGTAGATATCCAATCCTTCCACATTCTGCAACCGGTTGACAGTACCAGTCTTGTTCCAAGAACTAGGGTTTAACGTGAAATGTGTTTTAAGGTTTATCGTTCCTGAAACTTTTATTGTAATTTCCTCACTGAAAAATCTTCCGGCATCAGAAGTTATATTGCCTGTCCAATATCCTGTTCCATTGTCTGCATCTACTTTTAATTTGTAGGTATTGCCATACTCAACGTCTTTTTCATAACGATATTCTCCGCTACCAACAGGAAACGACTCGTCCGCGCTTATTTCGGCATCATCAACGAATACGTCTTCTTATGCGGGATACCAATATATTCGCAATATCCGTGATTTCGTTATGGTGTGTGCAGTCACGGACGTAATAGTGCTGTTGACATCCCCGGTGATATATATTTTCGTTGGATTCTCTGCTGATTCAGATGCAATATGCGACTTGGGCGTAATGGTCCAACAATCAAATATCTCCTCATCTCCATTTCCAATCCATTCCAACGTAACTTCCTGTCCTCTTCTGTAAGGCCCGGTAGGCGAAACTGTAATGGTACTGCTGGGATTGGTAGTTACAGTATAAATCGCCTCTTCGCAGTCTTCACAGGGGCTCCAGGGTTCTGTGCCACCGCTACCCCCTTCGCCACATGCGCTGAATAACAATACCATAATCATTCCAGTTACAGTCACTTTGATATAACAAAAAACATCAAACTGCTTGTTTGCATTTTTACTTTTCGATTTCATTTTATCACATCCCTCCTCTGTAGTTTATTATGTATCCGCCAACAGATTTATTTTTGTTTGCCATGAGGTGCCGGGTGTTCGGGATGCTCTGGTCGCGTACGGCCTTTCGTTTGCGCTTCCATTGCGTGAAGCCGTGCCCGAATAATATTCTGGAGCGGTTTGTAATCTGTCCTTTCCAGAATTTCCGTGAACTTCGCGATAATATCTACTTTGCCCCCTGTGCGTTGAGAGATACTGGTAAATATAGAAACCAGTTTCTGGAGTTGCGCCAGACTTGCTTCCA
>JAGLCZ010000588.1 GCA_023145975.1 Candidatus Hydrogenedentota bacterium
ACCGGTGGAGTAATGGCCTTGGGCCTTTTGATCTTTGCTCCCTGGTTGGCCGAGCATACCATTAATGCCCCGCATCTTTCCGGCGTTCTGCGCATCGGTGCTCTGATTCTGTATATCAGTGCGCTGAATGGTGCTCAGATGGGAGCACTTGCGGGTTTTGAGGCTTTTAAGACGATTGCTTATGTGAATTTTTTTGTAGGTTTGATTTCGTTTCCCATGCTTGTTGCCGGTGCATATTTTGGAGGGCTTACTGGTGCTGTCTGGGCGATGGCGATCAACCTTGGTTGCAATTGGCTTATTAGTCATATTGCCCTGCGCAAGGAAGCGCGTCGCTATAGTGTTCCTTTCTCTTTCCGGAATTGTAGGCAGGAAATGACAATTCTCTGTACTTTTGCGCTTCCTGCGACGCTTAGTGGTATCATGGTGGGGCCTGCAAATTGGGCGTGTCGTGCTATGTTGACCAATCAGCCCAACGGCTATGGCGAGATGGGTATATTAACAGCTGCTCTTGTCTTTCAGAGTTTACTCTTGTTTGTCAGCAACATGTTGAGTGCGCCTTTGTTATCTATGATTTCAAATGTTGGAGCGAATATTTCCGATAGATTAGGGACTGTGAATATTCTTTCGACGTGGATAATGGGTGTAGTTTTTGCCATTCCGTTGCTCTGTTTTCCGGAAGTCGCACAGTTGGCTTTTGGGAATGATTATGCAACACATAGTTTCAAGGTTACGTTTTCTCTGGTTGTCTTCTGTACTTCTATTATGACGTTTAAGGCGGGGCTTGCACGAGTTCTGGCAGCCAATAACCTTCTGTGGTGGGGATTCTTCAGTAATACATTGTGGACCATTATTTTGCTTGGTTCTACCGCATTGCTTGTGCGTTGGGGGGCACCGGGTGTGGCGGTTTCTATTACCATTGCTTACATATTGAATACTGTGGTTCTGCTGCCTTTGTACTATTCTCGAAGTCTTGTTCCAAAAGGGACTTTGCTCTCTTTTGACTCAATCTTAATATGGGCGATCTTTGTTATTTTAGTTTTACTTAATGTTGCTGATGTGAGGGTGTTATACAGAGCTCTTGTTTTTATTCCTGCTTTGTGCCTTGTGGCTTTTGCATTTAAGAGAATTGCGATGTTTGACGACGTTGGTACGGAGAAGATGAATGGTGAATAACGTGGTCGCTGAAATTGCAGATAAAGGGCTTTGTTCCAGTTGTGGTGTGTGTGTTGGGCTTTGTCCTTCTCATGCTCTTTCGATGGAAATTCAGGACAATGGTGATTTGGTGCCTTGTGTAGATACAGGTCTTTGTTTGGATAAATGTCATCTTTGTTTGGATGTTTGTCCGTTTTTTGGTGGCGTTCACGATCCGCGTGCGAAAAATATTGAGTTGTTTGCCAGTGAACCTGATTTTGTATATGATGAGGATATTGGTTGGCATTATCGATCTATTGCGGGGTTTCGGAACGAGGTTTCTTTACGCCAAGCCAGTGCTTCAGGTGGTTTGGCGACGTGGTGTTTGGAGACTCTTCTTAAAAAGCAGTTGGTTACGCATGTGGCTGTTGTTCGGTTTTCGGGGAATCATGAGAAAGGCTTTTTTGAGTATTTCGCAGCGTCTTCCATAGAGGAACTGCGAGCGTCTTCAGGTAGTATTTATCATCCTGTTGAGATATCAGATGTTCTCAGGAAGATTACGTCTGATGCAGAGGCTCGCTGGGCTGTTGTGGGGGTTCCCTGTTTGTGTGCGGCTATTCGTAATAGTTCACGTCTTCGGAAGCGCGTTGCTTTTGTGCTTGGTTTGGCATGTGGTATGTATCAGAACACTTTTTATACGGAAATGTTGCTGAATGAAAGTGGTGTAGATTGTGGCAATGTTGAGAATATTGAGTACCGCCGAAAATCGGATGGCGGTACGCCATCCGATTATCGGTTCCGAGGAACCGATAATCGGGGAGCAGGCAATGAAATTCCGTATCATGGTTTGCCGTATTATCTTGGTAAGCATGCTTTTTTTCGATTGGATGCCTGCAATTATTGTATGGATGTTTTTGCCGAAGCAGCAGATGCCTGTTTTATGGATGCCTGGTTGCCCGCATATCGCCAGGAGTCGAAAGGGACTTCTCTGGTTTTGCTTAGAAACAAGTACTTATATGGGCTATTTTTACAAGGGCAGTCTGAAGGAAAATTACAAATTGATGAAACAGGTGCTGAGGACATTGTTCTAAGCCAGAGGGGACATGTCCGGCGTAAGCGGGATTTGATTTATATGCGGCGCGGGGTTGAGTGTCCGAGGGAACTCGTTAGGGGCAGGCCAACTTTTACGGAAAAGGTGGATTGGTGGCTGCAACAACGTGTTCAGGAGAGAAGCAAGAGTGCCTGGGTCGGGTATGGGCGTCGATATGGTCAGATTGTATTCTGGATAGTTCTTTCTGATGTTTTGTTGTTGCAATTAACGACAAAGTGCATAATGAAGGCAGTTGCATTTCCAAAGAGA
>JAGLCZ010000589.1 GCA_023145975.1 Candidatus Hydrogenedentota bacterium
TAATAAAGTAATTATTTGATTAGTAGACTATTTTTTAAGGTTATTCCATTTTTTCGAGGGGTTGCACATTGCCTTGTACAATGCCGCCGTCAAGACATACGGGTGCCGCCCATCGTACCGCATTATAAATCACTTTGCGAATATGTTTATTGAAATAAATGGGAAATGTTTCGTGACCGGGACGAAAATAGAATACTTTACCCGCTTCACGGTGCCAACAACATCCACTACGAAACACTTCGCCCCCCTGGAACCAACTGATAAATACTTGCTGGTCCGGCTGAGGAATCCCAAAGGGCTCCCCGTACATTTCTGTATTGGGAAGTTCGATGCATTCAGGAACACCTTCAACGATGGGGTGGGAGGGGTCTGTTACCCAAAGTCGTTCCTTCTCCCCATTTTCGCCATATTCGCGCCATTTTAGGAAGCAGCCTGTTCCCATAAGTCGCATAAACGGTTTTGACATGTGACCGGAATGCAGTACGATGAGTCCCATTCCTTCAAGTACACGCTTTTGTACACGAGCGGCATTCTCGTCCGTAACCTTGTCGTGTGCAGTATGTCCCCACCAAGTCATTACGTCTGTATTATTCAAAATATCGTCTGAGAGCCCCTGGTCAGGGTCGTCCAGTTCAGAGTAGTGTACTGATGCAATTTCCGGCTGCTTTTCAAGATGGGTTCCTATTGCTTTTCCCATGCCTTCCGGATATACATCCTGACAGCGTTTGAGCGTTTTATCATGAATTCCCTCATTCCATACTGTTACACGTATTGCACCGTTCATTTTAGATCCTTTCTTCTTAGTATTCAGAAAACTATTGGGGGATAACTTTTCTTTAGAAATAACGATTATTAAATATTATTCTACCAAGATTATACAGTAATCTGTAGCATAAGCAGTATAGCAGTAGAGTAAATTTTCTTCATCAATTGTTTGTATATCATCTTGCCTGATGTGCTTCATCTGTTTTCTATTGGCGTTGCAGCAGCGGGTCAATATACTGGGGGTTGGGCAATACACTTTCTTCAAAACCACGCCCGAGAGTGAAATCGGAAATATCAATGAAGGTGGATTTTTTTTCTGCTGACTCATATCCCGCCATTAATATTGCAAGCGTATCCCAGGCGAGCATCATACCCGATTGGGGATACTGATCCTTTTTAAGTGCGCAGTTTATGGCATCATCCATTTCGTTGATATAGCCATGTGCGTGAAATTGCCTTGGGCAGGGAAAGGAGGTACCTTGGGAGGTGGGTAGTTTTTCGCGTACCAGGATATTCCCTGCCACCCTGCTGTCCGGCAGAAATAGTTCGTTGCTGTCATTTGGGTTAATACGCATGTCGTATTGTCCGAAATCTGAAATAACAGAAAATGTATTGCGGATTCCACTGATACTGAGATCGGACCCCAATAATTCTGCGATAGTATTATCTTCAAAGATTACAGTGAGTCGTGCATAATCATCTACATTTTGCATGACTCTGAAATGTTCCCCGGTAGATTTTGATTGCTGCTTAAGTATTTGCTGTGCTACACCGGAAACTTTAATGGGGCGGATGGGGGAACCATTGCAAAGGATGCCTTCTATTTGCTTCAGATATAGAGCGGGACCTAGTGGGTGGCATGCCTTATTCATGAGTGAGCCGCCGCCGGATTTGGAAGGACTGTCATAATCGGGCGCATGGCTTCCCTGGTGCGCACAGATACCTTGCTGCAATAGTATTTTACCCTTGTCATGCTGTGCAGTCTCTCCCATCAACATAACCAGAGATTGAATCGCATCTATATAGGTGAAGTTTTCTGCGTAGAGTAGTTTGGAGGAACTGTTCTCAACGGCTTCTAATACATCATGGAATGCTTCCATAGTTTCTATTTTTCGGGTTTCAGCATCTGCTTTCTGAGCTTCCCTGTATCCAGGCCAGATCATAGGCGGTTTTTCCAGAACAATTACCGGGGTGTTGGCTTCCGCTGCTTCCCGCACATAGTGTGCATGGGCATAATTGGCACAGGCAATGCAGTCTATATGGGGTTTCACTTTATCCAGCATTTCCCGGTGGTTTTCAAAAGCGCGTTCGACTTTGTGGCGCTTGGCAAAGCGCTCGGCATTTCCAAGATGTCCAGAGGTAACTCCTGCCAGTTCTATGGTTATGCCATTTTTATGGGGGATTTGCTGGAATACCTGTGCTGTGAAATCTCCGGCAAATCCTGTTCCACTGATAGTTACCTGCAATGAGTTTTCATTGGTTTGTTTTTTCACAGTTCTTATCTCCAAAGGATTATTCATGTATCCAGTAGTTGTATTTGGTTTTCATGGATTAATGCCTGTACGCACAGTGCCCTGTTTTTTTTGTTTTTCGGAATTACTTTACAGAGCATAAAATCTGCCTTCTCACCTTTTTT
>JAGLCZ010000059.1 GCA_023145975.1 Candidatus Hydrogenedentota bacterium
CAACGCAAACACTATCAATGCTTAGTATATGTTTTATGCGTAATTAACGCATAATTTATTGCTTTATAATTGGAACAACGGGGTGGATAAGTAGCGTTCTCCAGAGTCTGGAAGTATGGCAACAATGGTCTTGTTTTCATATTTAGGCTGTTTCCCGAGGCGAAGTGCCACTGCAATTGCAGCACCGGAACTAATGCCGCTAATAATTCCTTCTTCTTTTGCCAGTCTTCGTGTAATTTCAAAAGCTTCTTCATCAGTAACTGTTTCGACTTTATCCACTACGGACATATCCAGTACATCCGGCTTAAATCCAGCACCGACCCCTTGTATTTTATGTTTTCCCGGTTTACCGCCGCTGAGGATGGGGGAAGCGGCTGGTTCTACTGCAACAGTTTCTACCGCACTGTTTTCTCTATTTTTAAGGTAGCGAGAAACTCCAGTAATGGTTCCTCCTGTTCCTACTCCGGCTACAAAAACATCTATATCTCCTTCTGTATCCTCCCATATCTCTGGTCCGGTGGTTTTAAAATGAATTTCCGGATTGGCAGGGTTCTTAAATTGTTGCGGTAGAAAATAATCAGGGTGTTCACTGAGTACATTTTCTGCCTGGGCAATGGCACCGGGCATTCCTTTTTCCCCGGGAGTAAGTATCAGTTCTGCACCAAAGGCTTTCAGTATGGAACGGCGTTCCACGCTCATTGTTTCGGGCATGGTAAGTATTAATTTATAGCCTCGTGCAGCACAAACATATGCCAGTGCGATCCCTGTGTTGCCAGAAGTAGGTTCTACGATTGTGCCGCCGGCCTTCAAAAGCCCCCGTTTTTCTGCATCCCAAACCATATTGGCACCAATGCGACATTTGACTGAGTATGCGGGATTGCGCCCTTCGACTTTGGCAAGAATCTGTTTTGCCACAATACCTGATGTTAAAGTATTCAGGCGTACAAGGGGGGTTTTCCCGATGGAAGAACTATTGTCATTGAAGATATTCAATTTTCTTTCCTCTATTTGTTATGTATTCATCGGCAACAGCTTAGTACTAAATGGGCACGCGATACCCTATGACAGCAGAAAAATAAAATCACTATTCCTACTATATCACTTATATTTGTCATATATCAATTCAAGTTCAGGGGGGCTTGCTAAGTTTGATTCTATAAAATCGCATTCTTGATGGGTAGCGATTTTCCATATTCTTCCATTCAAAAAACGAATAAATAGGTTGGCTTGGCTTGTCACTTTTTGCTATAATTGATTTGTGGCGATGACGGTTTTTGCGTTACACAGTTGAAGAATTAGCGATGACGTGTACAGCGTATAGTGAGTGATATATCTGACCTCATGGAAAATACAATGAGACTCGGGAACCGAACAACATATTTTTGTAATTGTGGTGCTGCAAGCTGCGGTGCTTTAGAGGTCGCTTGTTCTGTCGCTGTGTGCGGGTCAAGTATATGTGAATTCAACGATTTTTCGACGGAAGAAAATTCTATAACCGCAGCCTCTATCGGGTTGCGGTTTTTTATATTATGAGGATACAACTGAAAAAGGTTTGCAGTTTTGATTGAACTACTTAAACTTCAGAAATTGGATATGCAGATTGTTACGCTGAAAGAACGCGAGTGTGAATTGCCGAAGCAAAAAGATAAATATGCAATTCAGCGGGAACGACTTGCTCTCGAGATGAAGAACAGTGAAGATCGGTGTAAGCGATTGCTGCAGGAACAGCGGGAGTGTACAGGTGATATTGAGCAACGCCAAGAAAAAATAGTGAAGTATGACGGGCAACTGTACAGCATAAAGAAAAATGAAGAATATAAAGCATTGCTTTATGAGATGGACCTCCTTAAGAAGCAGATTTCGGTTAAGGAAGAGCGTATCCTTGCACTTATGATAGAGCACGATGAGAGTAAAGAGGCTTTGGAAGCGGATAAAGAACGAATTCAGGGCGAGTTAAGCGTTATAGATGCTGAATGCGCTAAAATTGATACAGAACTAGATGGCTTGACTGCAGAGAGAGAAGCACTGGAAAAATCGCGGCAACCTTTGGCTGAGAAAGTGAATAAGGGGTTATTTTCCCGTTATGAACGTATTAGAAAAGTACGTACTCCAGCTGTTGTTCCTTTGAACGAAGATGTGTGTGGAGGTTGCTTCATGGCAGTGCGTCCGCAGATTGTGAATGAAATTATGGCCAATGATAAAATTCATGCCTGTCAGCACTGTGGAAGACTACTACATTTCCTGCACCGACCTGAGGTCGAAGACAGTTGAGAGATATGTCACTATTTTCACGAAAACGGTTTGCTTTGCGGAGCGGTTCCAAGGGGGATATTCCCGAGGGACTCTGGATGAAATGCGAGTCTTGTCATCAGACTGTATATCGTACCGATATTGAGGAGAATATGCAGGTCTGTACCGTTTGTGGGCGCCACTACCGTATTGGTGCTTGGAAACGTGTTAAAATAACGGTGGATCCTGAGTCCTTTGTTGAAACCCATGATGACTTTTTAACGGCGGATCCCTTAGAGTTTTCTGTTGGCAGTGAAAGTTATGCGGAACGGGTCGAGCGGGCTCAGAAGCGTTCTAATCTAAGCGAGGCTTTATTGACCGGTATTGCGAGTCTCCATGGTAATCCTTTTGTGTTGGGGGTGATGGAAACAGATTTTATTATGGGGAGCATGGGAGCGGTGGTTGGGGAGAAGTTTTGTCGCATGGTGGACGACGCTATTGATCGATCAATACCGCTTGTTGTGTTTACTGCCAGTGGCGGTGCGCGGATGCAGGAAGGTATTTTGGCACTGATGCAAATGGCTAAAACCGCGGATGCTGTGAGACGAATCAATGATGCAAAAGTCCCCTATATTTCTGTGTTGACCGATCCGACTACGGGCGGGGTACTGGCAAGTTTTGCTTCTCTTGGAGATATTATTCTCTCGGAGCCGGGTGCTTATATCGGATTTGCGGGGAAACGACTTATTATGGGCGCATTGCGGGTTAAGTTACCCGAGGGTTTCCAAAGTGCGGAATATCAATTCCAGAATGGTTTTGTTGATGCCATTGTTAAGCGTCAGGATATGCGAAACTATCTTGGACGTCTTGTTCAGTATCTGACACCGTCTGAGTCTTATATAGGTTCCTGTCATGACTCTGCATAGCTCTCTTTCTGCAGTAGATTCACAGAACTATCTGGAGTCGTTGATTATGCATGGTACCAAGCTTGGTCTGCATAATATCCAACAGTTGATGGCTTTGAATGGAAACCCGCATAATCATTATCCGGTAGTACATGTGGCAGGAACTAATGGTAAGGGGAGTGTATTAAGTTTTTTAAATGCTATCTTGCGAAAAGCGGGTTATAGTACAGGCTGCTTTACAAGTCCCCATCTTATCAAAGTGAATGAACGTTTTTTGGTAGATGATGAGCATATAACGAACGATGA
>JAGLCZ010000590.1 GCA_023145975.1 Candidatus Hydrogenedentota bacterium
AATATATTCATGGTGTGGCACTATGATAAAAATCTGTGGTGGGCTAAATGGGAAAGCGGAATTTGGACGCAGGCAGATATACTGGCAGATGCAGGGGGTTCTCATACCACCCTTTCCTGGGATGATGATCTTTTCGGTGGTGGTGAAGGACTGCTTGCAGCCTGGAGTTCCACTCAGGGTACAGAAGAGGTCGGGAGTGCCGGGGTGCAATGGTCCTATGCCCGTCCTGATGGCGGTTCTTTTGCCTGGACAACCCCTGCAGCGTTGACGGGTAATACCTACTTTGATTATGCTCCGGCAGTACTGGTTGGTGCAGATGGTACGCCCATGCTGGTATGGGTTACCTTCGAGCCGGCAGATGGAGATGATGATGCCGATCTGTATTACACGGAACTTACCGATACGAAAGCAGGTGCCTTATGGATACCCGCGCCCGGAGAGAATCTTGCTGAATCCGAGCATGTATTTGGAAGCGGCAAGGGTGGCTATAAGTGTCTCGAACATACCTTCAAGAAGGGTGCCGAACTTCCGAATTGGATACCTGTGGTGGGTGGTAAGTACGGCTGGGAAATCGGCGGATCCCTTTGCGGTGAAGACTTGTGCAGTTATGCACATCGCAGCGGCTCCATCAGTTTAGGACTTGATCTTTCCAAGAATGTGAAAGGTACGGGAACCGCAACGGTGGGCGCCTACTGGCAGCCTCATCCAAACGTCCCGGAACCTTGTGAATATCTGTTTTCCTATGCCTATGCCCGTTTTGGAGTGGAGGCAAGATATACATTTTCTGTGCCGCCAATTCCGATTTTGATTGCCGGAATACCTATTGGTGATGTCAAGATTGAACCTTTCATTGGCGGCGACTTAAGCGGAAGAGTACGCTGGCGGCGGTTGAGCGTTCTTCCCCAGGAAGGCGACGTGCAGTTCAATGTTCTTGCAGGTGCAAAAGGAACTTTGACCTTGCTTGCAGGAGCAGGCGTGGGTGAAGCGGAAGCATCCGGAACCATTGGTTTGAAATATGATATTGGTCCCGGTACACTTGGATTTGCAGGCTGGTGTATTACCCTTAAGGGGGAGGCGCGGGCTCTTGGCATATTCAGGAAAAGCTTCATCAAGACCTGGGGTGATAATTGTCAGGAAAAGGCAATGCTTATTCCTTACATTTATGGTGAGCCCATAGAAACGATTACGAAAGATGCCGTCAAGACGATACACATGGTATCAAAAGCGGACTTTGATATATCAGAAGAGGTCAATACCGTTAAAGGCCGTACCGCCGGTAATCCACAGTTGCATTATGGTTCTGCAATAGGAAACACTGTCTTTCCTGAAGGCGCACAAACCAACTTGCTGAATGAAGATGCGCCTGTTATGCTGGATGTGGGCGGTCAGCCGTACATGTTATGGTGTCGTGAGGCACGTGAGCCTGGTGAGTTGGGTTCACGTCTTTATGAATCTACCTATGACGGTAGTAATTGGGCTGCACCTGTTGCTGTTACCGATGACGACTTCAATTTCGATGTGACAGCGGTTGCGGATTCCAATGGCGCCATTGTGGCAGCGTGGTCTTCTTCTTCCAGCGCCGGGCTTGACTATGATACCTCTTCGATTTCCGAATTAGAAGATGCTGTCAATCAGGC
>JAGLCZ010000591.1 GCA_023145975.1 Candidatus Hydrogenedentota bacterium
TCCCTGATTAGTACTGCTGATGAACTATGTGTCGTAGACAAACGGCAATGTTGAAACATTTATAACAGATGCGTTCGGAATGATTCAATGTATTTTCATTAAAAAGAGGGCACACCCTGCCGTATACTTTTATTTTAGACATGCGTATACTCTTACTGCAAGCAGGAATTCTTTGCTCCCATGTTCGGCTGCAACATATAATGGTATCATCGTTTGCACGCCAATACTTTTATTTTCTATTTTAACAAGGGAATACTCACTTGAATTATCCCAAACGCACAGATATCCTTCTAGGCGCTGCCACACTTACGTTAACGGCTTTATTTTTTATTCCCTTTTCCCTTTATCTACTAAATAAAGAGGTATTTTTCTCTGCCCCGTCCCTGGTCGCTATGCTGTTGCTGGCATTTGCTGCTATTGCTTTTACACTACTGTCCCTGCCGCTCCTGTTTACCCGCGGTATGGCGCGTGCTGCAGTACTCACCATGCTGATGTTTCTAACTCTTGCGATTTGGACACAAGCCAATTTTCTCAATTGGGACTATGGTCTTCTCGACGGTTCTGCACTCCGATGGCGTTTATTTGAACGTCACAGTATCATCGATATTTCCGTGTGGCTCTTCCTGTTTATTTCCATTATGACAATCGGAATCATGAAAAAAATATCTTTCCGTACTCTTTTCCTTATCCTGCTGTTTATGCAAAGCGGCAACATACTGTATACATGGACAACTGTAAATCAGGATATTTCCCACGACACAACAGAAAACCTATCTATAACGACCACAGACCGATTTTCTTTCTCTACAGAAAAAAACATCATCCTTCTTGTTCTTGATGCATATCAAACAGATATTTTTAATGAGTATCTTGAACACAACCCCGATTTCAAGAAAAAACTACCTGGATTCACCTACTATCCGAATGCCGTTTCAGAACATTTTTATACAGAACGTTCAATTCCCACACTGCTAACGGGAAATTATCTGACCGCAAATACCGTTCCTGAAAATAAAACATTTAAAGAGCATAAAAATGATATGCTTCGACACCATTCCATCCCTGCCCTCCTGAAAGACTCAAACTATCATGTGGGAATATATCCATTCTACGCCAAAAACAATTATCCCCCCGCCATTTTTGGCGGAAGTGCCGACAACTATCTCCACACCAACCTATTGCTGGAAGAAGGCGCAAACGAAATATCCGGATTAATGGCGGTATGCATGTTCCGTATTGCTCCGCATCTTTTCAAAAAGAAAATCCATACCCGTTTTCTGTTAAGTGCGTCTTTTGAACAGGACCGGGATGAATTTACTTTCGATATGCAAAAGCATCTGCGTGCAGGTATTACTGCCCCTTGTTTCAAGTACTATCATCTCCAGGGACTGCATGGTCCTCATATTATCAATGGCGAAAGGATGGACGCAGAAGACCGCAAGTCTGCCTTGAAGATTGCACACCTTGTAAACCGGATGCTGGCAGAGTTTATTGCTAAACTTCAGGAGGTACATGTCTATAATAACGCGGATATATTTATTGTGGCAGATCACGGTCTCTACAATGATTCCGAACACGTTCGCTACGGAAATTACAGTCCAGACCTGTCGGAGGATAATATGCCGCCTCTGGATGCTTTTGTAAAAAAATGCAGGGCACTCCCCCTCTTTTTATATAAGCCAGCCCGGGCAACGGCCCCGCTGAATATCTCATGCATCCCCGTTTGTCTCAGCGATATTTTTCCAACCCTACTCGATATAGCTGCGATTGATGCTCCAGCAGCACTTCCCGGTATATCCGTGAAGGAACTGCAGGAAAACACGCCAAGAATACGCCATCACTTCAACGCTGACGTATACCGCCAAAGAAGCGTTGTTCCTGATTACGAATTCATCATCTCCGGGTTCTCGTGGCACGATTCTTCCTGGATCTATACAGGCAATTGCTTCTCCGACAAAAACATACACCGCATTCCGTTAAATAATTATAAATTGGGAACGGCCTTAACTTTTGGAATCTCCGGAAACGGTAGGGAATATCTGGACGAAAACTGGAACTCAGACGATAATTGTCACCGAACTACAAAAGCAGGGGCATCCCTTTCTCTTCCCATTGCGAACCCCGCTCCCTTAATGAGAATAGAATTGGAGATCGCACCCTACAACAACACGGGCGACATAGAAAAAGAGGTGGCTGTTTCCGTATTCATTAACACTATAAATAAAGAAACTTTTTATATTCGG
>JAGLCZ010000592.1 GCA_023145975.1 Candidatus Hydrogenedentota bacterium
GTTGGAATGACCCATCCGAATGTTGGAATAATCCATCCGAATGTTGGAATGATCTATTCGATCGTTGGAATGATCGAGCCGGGCATTCCTCATTTTCGTTCTTCCCTCTATTCAACTTTCGCGCACAAACACGTTAGTCCTATTTCGTTATAATACATAAATATACTGTCGGAGTCAAGTGTCCGTCAGGGAGAGTGTACTCCTGCAGGATTTATCTGGAGGTGCGGGTGTGCCAGACGTTCATCACTTGTTTGCCCTCGCCGGAAAACTTGAAAGGGCCTGGAAAAGGATTCACCGTTTTTCTTTTGTTGCCGAAGAAATCGGTGTCAATCGTAAGGGGGGTAGCGTCCCGGTTTTCGTAGGGGAGATCAGATACCAATGCCCTGCCCAGAAGAGCGGTGGTTATAGTTTGTCGCGTCTTCTTTTCTGTCCAATTCTTGTCCGGAACGCTTTCGAGATAAAAACCGTCTGTTTTCTCTACCAGTAGGAATTGCGGATCATAGCGCTTGAGTATCATGGGTTCCGCTTCGTGCTTTGAAGCACGTGCCCCTGCCAGAAACACATTTCCCTCCATGAACACCGGCAGGCATTTTTTGTCGTAAGCGTGCAGGTTGGCGTGTTTTACAAAGATATTGTTGTAATAGCGGTCGTCGCCGCAGGGATTGTCGTGCATCCCGGCAAGTGCTGTGGAATGGGCCGTATGATAGGGCGTCATGCGTGCATCATAGGCATGGATTCGGATCTCTCCCAGCATGAGGTTGTGGACATAAGCGCCGCCCCGGGATGCATTCCGTATGGATATCGGGGAAAGGAAGATGTTGTTGTCTACGACGAAGGGACCGTGGTTTACCTCTACAAAGAGGTCTTCGTAAGGATTGTCATGAAAGAGGTTTCCGGATACACGCGCCCCCTGTGCCATCCAGTCCAGCCACAGCCCCCGGCAGCTGCGGTAGATATGGTTGTTCCGTACTTCCACATCAATGGCGGCATGAAGTTTTATGCCTGCCATTTCACAGCCGGTAAACAGTTTGCGCACATGAATGTCGTGGATGGTGTTGCCGGTGATGGTGCTGAACGCCGCGCCCATGCTTCCCACGATGCCGGTCTGCTCGCAATGGGAAATGGTGTTGTTGCGGATACTATGATGGCCGATGTTTTCTTTGCTCCAGCCGTGTTCAATAGCGCGTTCGATGGTCTTCACATACCCTTCTGCAGTGTCGGCAGAGGTGTTGTCGAATTCATCGCCGTGTTTGCCCAGTGCGATACCGGAACATACGGAATGGCTGATGGTGTTGTTTTCAATAATCCAGCCTTTGCTCCAGTGCGTGCCGATAAGGCCGATTTGTTCCGCAGTAGGCGGTGCCCATTGCGTGGCGGCATGACGCATAATGAAACCGCGTACCGTGATATAGTTCATGCCCGGCTGTTCAGGATAGAAAACGGCACGGCGCACATTGATTTCCACCCGTTCTTTGTTGGGATTTACGTTTTTGAACTGTGCCCAGACCGTGGTGCTGTCTGGAGCTACTTTGGCATACCACAGCCGGACATCTGCTGCGGTAGCTGCCTGATTGATCCATTCCGGAGCGGTGCCCGCAGGCTCCATGACCTCCTTCAATGCTGCCGCCTCAATAAGCCACTCGCCATTCAAATACACGGCACCGGTGTGGTGTTCCCGATCCTTTGCATCAAACCAGTCGCCATGAATAAGGTCATCGTAGGGATTGTAGTTACCGAAGAAACGGTTGGGGAGCGTGACTTTCCATGTGTCATGGCGCACTTTTTTCCAGCCAGAAACTTCTTCCGATCCCTTAATCTCTACTTTGTCTCCCGGGACAGCCTGATACACAATGCGATTCTCGTCTGATTCGCCGCCACGGGGCGGCGTGATACGTTCCCGATATACGCCTTCATGCACGGTGATGGTATCGCCGGGCTGTGCCAGCACGGCCGCTGCTGAAATCGTTTGCAGCATATGGGACAGCGAACCGTCATTCCCATCCTCTCCGTTCACGGAAACGTGATATTCTTTACCGGATGCTGCTGTTGTTTGTGCTGGCATGAGAAAGAGTGTCAGCAAAAGAAAAGGTAGTAATACTATCGGGGTGCGTTTCATGTTTTTTCTCCTGCTTGGGGTGCTTCTGAAAACACTCCTGAATTTATGTCCATGCCATAATCGTGTTTACTCTAGCAGATACAGTTTCATGCAATCAAAAGTATAACTTGATGCGTTCTATTGTGTTTATTTATGGTAGAATGC
>JAGLCZ010000593.1 GCA_023145975.1 Candidatus Hydrogenedentota bacterium
TTTCATAATGCCGCCGAAACAGACAGGATGAGCAGAATTTGAATGTCATCATCTAAGATTCCTTATTATTTTCCCCGAGTCTACCGTTGTCTTAGAGCAAAACTGAGGCATCAGACAAATCCTCACATTGCTCCCTGCATAAAAACTCTCGTTTAATTCAGCGACAATTTCATTCACATCTGCAACAGGATTACAATTGAATAGTTTCATTGTCTTGCTGATAAAAAGCAGCGGATTGTCCGATTGCATTGGCGGCGGCACACACCCCGGGGCTGATACAAGCGCAAGAACAAAAAGTACGCCTACCGCGAAAACTTCTGTTTGTAAGCGTTTCATAACTTATCCCCCTTCCCATTAATGTGGTTCCGTTTGTTGTGAACTTTGAACATGGATCAATATTTGCGCCCAACATACTAAAATATGAACCCTTTGGAAAATGCCCTGTTTTTAATAGTAGCAACTCAGAAATAAGGTGTTTAAAACTTATATGTTGCTACATATTAGATCTCTTAGGATATGTATACTCCGCAAGGATGGGGTATGTCAAGTTTTTCATTTTCCTTCTTCATAGATATTACCTCTATCCATTGGTTCCTAATGCCTGTTTTTGGACAAAAACCCCCTGTTTATGTTATGCTTTGCGCACTTCGAATTCCCCTTAGCGAAAGGTATATCATGAGTAAAATCACTGAAAAGGACGTGTCGTATGTAGCGGCATTGGCGCAGTTGCAGCTGGATGATGCTGCGCGAACACGTCTGGTTAAAGAGATGGGGGACATCCTGTCTTATATGGATACATTGAATGCACTGGATACGGAAGGCGTCGAACCGATGATGCACGCCCTCGAAATGACCAATGTGTTCCGTGAGGATGAAGTAGGTACCCCCTTATCCCATGAAGAAGCATTGAAGAATGCGCCTCTGGATGACGGTGCTTATTTTCTGGTGCCGAAGATTTTGGACGGGGGGGGTAAATCATGACCAAAGAGTTACACTGGAAATCGGCACGGGAAATACGTGACGCGGTGCAATCGGGGGCTGTTTCCGCGACGCAAATCGCGCAGGAGCATCTCACCCGTATTGATGCCGTGGACGGACGTGTGGATGCGTTTACTCAATTGTGGCGTGATAAGGCATTGGAGATGGCGGCAGCCGTGGATGCCAAAGCGGCTCGCGGGGAAACTCTTGGCGCGTTGGCTGGTGTACCAGTGGGTCTCAAAGAATTATTTTGTACGCGCCACGGAAAAACTTCCTGCGCGTCGAAGATGCTTGAAAACTTTGAGAGTCCCTATGACGCGACAGTGGTAAAAAAACTTGAAGAGGCAGACGCGGTATTCCTGGGAAAAGTCAATATGGACGAGTTTGCCATGGGCTCTTCCACAGAGAACAGCGCTATCAAAACAACGAAGAATCCATGGAACCTGAAATGTGTTCCCGGGGGATCCAGTGGCGGTAGTGCTGCTGCTGTGACAGCGGGAGAGTGCGCCCTGTCTTTGGGAAGTGATACGGGCGGATCGATTCGGCAGCCTGCCTGTTTGTGCGGGTGTGTCGGCATTAAACCTACCTATGGTCGGGTGTCTCGCTATGGGTTGGTGGCATTTGCTTCGTCTCTTGACCAGGTTGGACCCTTGACGCGCACGGTGGAAGATGCTGCACTGACCCTGGATGTCATTTGTGGTAAGGATGTGATGGATGCTACTTCCGCTGTATTACCAAAAACCGATTTTATGGGGGCATTGACGGGCGATATCAGCGGCCTGCGTGTGGGGCTGCCGCGTGAGTATTTTACCGATGCGTTGAATCCGGAGATGCGCGAGAAGGTGGAATGTGCTATCGATGTGTATCGCGCCAACGGTGCGGAAATTGTAGATGTCTCCCTGCCTTGCAGTGATTACGCTATTGCCGTGTACTACATTATTTGTACTGCGGAGGCCAGTGCGAATTTGGCGCGTTTTGACGGGGTGCGTTACGGGTTTCGTCATCCCGATGCCAAGACAGTAAAGGATATGTATGCCCTGAGTAAGAGTGATGCTTTTGGACCCGAGGTGCAGCGGCGTATCATGCTGGGCACTTATGTATTGTCCAGCGGCTATTATGATGCTTATTACCTGAAAGCGCAGAAAGTACGCGCTCTTATCAAGAAAGATTTTGATGCTGCCTTTGAGAAGTGCGACGTGATTGCGAGTCCTACCTCTCCTACTGCCAGTTTTGAATTTGGATCGAAGTCGGATAATCCGCTGGAAATGTATCTTAGTGATATTTATACCATCTCGGTAAACCTTGCCACCTTGCCGGGGATATCGGTGCCGTGTGGTCTGACGGATGCTGGATTACCTGCAGGGCTTCAACTCATCGGACGTCCCTTTGAAGAGGATACGCTTTTGCGTGCCGCCCATTTCTACGAACAAAACCGCGGATTCGACATGGGACGGCCGCCCGTTGCCTGAGGAGAATGCTATGGAATACGAAGTAGTCATCGGCATGGAAGTGCATGTCGAGATAAATAGTAAATCTAAGGTTTTCTGCGCATGTCCTACAGATTTTCATGCGCCGCCTAACACCAATGTATGTCCCATATGTCTGGGGATGCCGGGCGCACTTCCTGTTCTCAATCGGGATATGGTAGATAAGTCTATTGCTGTGGGGTTGGCGTTGAACTGTACCATTTCGCGGTGGTCGAAGATGGATCGCAAAAATTATTTCTATCCGGATCTGGCAAAAAACTACCAAATCAGTCAATACGATTTACCCCTGTGCCATGGCGGTCGACTTGAAATTGAAGTAGACGGTGAAGATCGTACTATCGGGATTACCCGTGCCCACATAGAAGAGGATACTGCTCGCAATACCCATACCCTGGGTGGCGGTCAGAGTGGCGTGGACTTTAATCGTTGCGGTTTGCCTTTGTTGGAAATTGTTACTGAACCGGATATTCGAAGTGCCAAAGAGGCCTATGCATATTTGACCTCACTCAAGCAAATACTGCAATATCTGAACGTGAGTGATTGCAATATGGAAGAGGGTTCTCTACGCGCCGAGGCAAATATCAGTATCCGACCGAAGGGGCAGGTAGAATTTGGTGTAAAAACGGAAGTGAAGAATGTCGCGTCCTTTTCTGGAGTACAGAAGGCTATCGAGTTTGAAATTATCCGTCACGAAAAGGTGTTGCGTAGTGGCGGTGTTATCGAACAGGAAACCCGGGGATGGGACGCTGTCCGCGGCGTTACAGTCAGTCAGCGTAAAAAAGAATCGGCGCATGATTATCGCTATTTCCCTGAACCGGACCTCACACCTATTGTGGTGGATGAGGCGTGGGAAGATCGCATTCGCAAGCAGCTTCCTGAATTACCCGGGGCACGCAAAAGCCGTTTTGAAACGCAATACGATTTGTCAGCGTATGATGCCCATGTGTTGACTTTGTCGCGTGCAGTGGCAGATTATTACGAAGCTGTAGTTGCGGCAAAGGCTGATCCCAAGAAAGCGGCAAACTGGGTGATGGTTGAGCTGCAGGCGTTACTCAGCAATGATAAAATGGAAATCCAGGAGTGTAAAATACAGCCTGATGCGCTTGCATCGTTGTTACAGATGATTGACAGTGCGGCCATTAACGGGAAAATTGCCAAGGACGTATTGGTTGAAATGTATGCCTCGGGCTTGGCAGCGGCTGTAATCGTTGAAAAGAAGGGGCTAACCCAGATTAGCGATGAATCGGTAATTGAAGATGCCGTACGCAAGATACTCGTTGACAGTCCAGAGCAAGTTGCCCAATTCAAGGCGGGAAAAGAGAAGGTATTAGGATTTTTTGTTGGTCAAATTATGAAAGCCACGCGAGGAAAAGCGAATCCGAAGCTGGTTAATGATATACTACGTAGAGAACTTAAAAAGTAGGAAAGTAACCAAACGCTGCATGACCCAGTCTAAAAATATGCATGAAAATACGGCATTAATTGAAAAAGTATTGCTTATTGCCGAAGCGGCAAATGAAAAAAAAGCAAAGGATATAAAGGCCTTTGATATTAGCGGCTTGACCCTGATTGCGGATGCGTTCATACTATGTACCGCAAGCAGTGAGCCGCAGCTTAAGGCAGTGGCGAATGCCGCACGTGAAAAAGCACGGGAAGCGGGTCACACCGTATTGCGTGTAGAAGGAGATCATCACTGTGGTTGGGTGATTGTTGATTTTGGTGACGTGCTCTTGCATGTCTTTCGGCAGCAGGCACGTGAGTTTTATGATCTTGACCGTATGTGGGCTGATGCGCCCGAATTGGTATTATTAGATAACGCAGACTGAACAAGGAAAGAAAGTAATGGTAGACTCCCGATTTTCACCTGATATTCCGTCTCTCTATCATTATGACTTGCAGCGCATTTTAGGAGAGGGGGGGACGGGTCGGGTTTACCTGGCGATTGACACCAAGAAAAACGAACCCGTTGCTGTGAAATTGTTTCATGAAAACTTTTTTCGTAATCGCCTGCATGTGCGTGATCTTGTAAAAAGTGTTTCCAAATTCAAGCGCTTCAAGCATATTAATGTCGTGCAGATTCTCAATTTTATGGATGGTAAAGATGGTCGGATCATGGTCATGGAATATGTGGATGGTCCAAGCTTAAAATGGTATATCTTGAATCGCCCCTTCAAACTGGCAGAACGATTGAATGTATGTATTCAAATATGTCAGGGCATGCAATATCTGCATGATAAGGGCTGTACCCATCACGATTTTAAGCCGGCCAATGTATTATTCACTAGGAATGGCGTTATTAAAATAGCGGATTTCTCGCTTTACGGAAGTAGTTTCCTTCTTGAATTGATGGACCGCAATGTGGGCGAGCAGATTACACCCATGTTTGTGGCGCCTGAGTTTATCCGCAAAGAAAAAGTGACGCAGTTGGGTGATCTATATTCCATGGGCATTACTTTTTATATGCTTTTTACAGAGAAGGTCCCCTTCCCTGTGGATAATCTCACCAAGTTGTATCAATGCCACCTGAATGTTATGCCTGAGCACCCGTCACTGGTAAATCCGCAATGCCCGACGGCATTAGGCGATATTATCATGAAAATGATCCAGAAACGACCGGAACAACGTTTTGCAGATTGTGATCAGCTTAGCGTTGCATTGGGTCAACTTACACAGTCACGTATTTAGACCGTTGCCCTGCTGTTTTTGGGGTGTTATTTACGGTATAATTTGACATGATACCAATTTTTCAGGTACAATTACGCCCTTAATGGAGATTGTGGGGCGGAAAATATGTGTTTTCTCAAAATAACGGAGTTTTTGTTATGCGTGTATTATCATCTTTGAAAGCAGCCAAGAATAGGCATCCCGGATGCAAGATTGTGCGCCGTAAGGGGCGTGTATATGTGATTAATAAAATTGCACCCCGGTTTAAGGCAAAACAAGGCTAGTCATTTTTTGTTTTTTACGCCCGTGTCACCTTTGTGATTGCGGGCGTTTTTGTTTTGTGGGGAAATTAAGATTGCCATCTGCCGGGTATTTTTGTGTTGCAGTCTGGACAGCTGTTAGCTACAAGACGGTTCTGTAAAACATGAAATCCTCTTCGCTCGATAAGAAGTGAAGCACAATGAGGGCAGTAGGTATGTTCTCGGTTCGCAACACGCCCAGCCATATTGCCGGCATACACGTAATGCAGCCCCGCATCTTTTCCAGCATCATATGCGTGTTCCAGTTGCCGCTGCGAAGTAGGGGTCTTGTTGGCCATTTTATAAGTGGGATGAAACGCTGTCACGTGCCAGGGAATTTTTGGGGATATGCCTGCAATAAAAATTGCTGTATCGGCAAGCTCTTTAGGACTATCGTTGAACCCGGGTACCACGAGTGTTACCACTTCCACCCAAAACCCCAATTCTGCCAGCATCTCGATAGTATTTAATACGGGATGTAGTCGCCCGCCCAGCATTTGGTATCCGCGATCAGTGAAGCATTTCAGATCCACTTTATATAAGTCTGTGACTGGACGCATAAACTTGAGTACCGTAGGCGAAGCAAAACCATTGCTTACAAAACCACAGAGCAATCCTTTTTCTTTAGCTTTTTCAAATATGCGTACTGCCCAGTCTGCTGTAATTAATGGTTCATTGTAGGTGCTTACTATAGCGGGTACATTTTGAGCAATGGCAGTATCAACGATTTCCGAGGGGGAACAGGACTGGATATTTAACGGTTTTTCTTGTCGGTGCGGTTGTTGGCTGCTCATCCAGTTCTGGCAAAAACTGCAATGATAATTACAACCGAGCATTCCAAAAGATAAGGCATTGCTGCCGGGAAGAACATGATAAAAAGGTTTTTTTTCAATGGGATCTATTTGTAATCCTGCTACATAGCCGTCGGGTGCGTATAAGATGCCGTTTCGGTTAAAACGGATGCGGCATTTTCCTGTATGGCTTTCTTTAATATGGCATTGGTGGGCACATGCCAGGCATTGTACTGTATCGCCCTCATTTTTTGTAAGTGCTTCCGATGCCGGTGCAACAGGTGCATTAAGTGCGTCTTCTTTTGTTGTATTGCCCGAGTCATTTTTAAAGTGCATATTTTGTTTTATCTCCTGTTCTGATTATACACCACAAAAGAACTCCGCTTTGTTGTGATCTTTGCGATTGCTTTTTCTGCTATGATTCTTTTGTACTTATAAAAATACGAAAGGGTATTCGCATGGATTCAATAACGCGATATGCTATTGTTGGAACGGGTGGTCGGCATGAAATCTATCGGGATGCACTTTTAGGTGTTTATTCGAAACAGGCAGAGCTTACAGGATTATGCGATAGTAATATCGGGCGTTCTCGTTTGTCGGCAGCATGGATTGAAAAGCATTATAGCCGGAAAGCACCTGTTTATTCAGCGGAACATTTTGACGATATGATTCGTGATACCCGTCCTGATGTAGTTATTGTTACGACGAAGGATAGTATGCATGATTATTATATAGTTCGGGCTATGGAACTCGGTTGTGATGTTATTACGGAAAAGCCGATGACCATAGATGCAGCCCGATGTACTTCCATACTCGAAATGCAGCAGCGAACAGGTCGTCGGTTGCGCGTTACTTTTAATTATCGCTATTCGCCGTTACGTACCCAAATCAAACATTTGCTGATGAATGATATTATAGGCAAGGTTGTTTCAGTTGATTTTCATTGGATGCTGGATACCCGGCATGGTGCGGATTACTTTCGACGCTGGCATCGCAATAAGGAAAATTCAGGTGGTCTGCTTGTCCATAAGGCAACACATCATTTTGATTTGATAAATTGGTGGTTGGATACAACGCCGGAAACGGTATATGCCACGGGGCGGCGTGCGTATTATACGCCTGCGATAGGGGATCAGCTAGGGTTGGGTAGACGTGCAGAACGCTGTCACGGCTGCCCTGAAGCGGCGGGTTGCTCTTTTTATTTGTCTCTGAAAGACAATAAATATTTACGTACGCTTTATCTGGAACAGGAGCAGTATGACAAGTATTATCGCGACCGGTGTGTATTCAGCGACTCCATTGATATTGAAGACAGTATGACATTGGCAGTTTCTTATCGTAATGGTGCACATATGAGTTATTCCCTGAATGCGTTCATGCCCTGGGAAGGATACATGGTTGTATTTAATGGTACGAAAGGGCGGCTTGAACACAAATGCGAAGGATCTGTTTACATTAACGGGGATGGAAGTGTTCCCGGCTCGTTGAAGCGGGAAGGGTCCTGGATACGGGTCTATCCCCACTTTGCACCTGCTTATGAAGAGTTCATCTGGGAGGCTTCGGGGGGGCACGGTGGGGGCGATAAACTGTTGTTACAAGACTTGTTTGCACCGGATTCAACAGAGGATCCTTACGGACGGCGGGCGGATCAGTATGGAGGTGCCTGGTCTATTTTGACTGGCATTGCAGCTAATTTATCAATACAGAACAAGATGCCTGTTCACACGCTTGATCTTGTACCCTTGCTTACAGATAAAACTGGGTGTTACTTGAAGTAGACACCTCTTCCGTTGATAATAGGCAGAGTGGTACCAGAAATATCAGGAGTTAATATTATGAAAAAAGAATGTGTTTTTTCACCTTCCGCTCCCCCTGCGGCAGGTCCGTATTCTCATGCTGTTAAAGCGAATGGATTTCTTTTTTTGTCCGGGCAAGGTCCCCTGGCACGGGATGGGAGCGGTCCTGTGTGCGGTACCATGGAAGAAGAAACCCGATATACCTTCGAAAATATAAAAGTAGTTCTTGCCGATGCTGGTGTGGGATTAGATGCCGTAGTAAAAGTGACTGCCTATTTGAGCAACATGGTCAACTTTAAGGAATTTAACAACGTTTATAAAGAATACTTTGTAGAAAATCAGCCGGCAAGAACTTGTGTTCAGGCGGGGGGATTACCTCTGAACATGCAAGTCGTAATTGAAGTGATCGCAATACTTCCGCAAGGATAACAATGTGCCATAGATTTTTGTATTTAATAATGTTTGTACTGCCGGTGTTATTTGTAGCACAGGCAACCGCGCTGGAACATCCGGCAACCTATAATAACCAGGGTGTTTTAGCCTATAAAGCAGGCAAGTATGCTGAAGCGGTCAGTTATTTTGAAAAGGCATACAGGAAAGCACCCAATAGTTCTGTGGTGTGTCGTAACCTTTGTAATGCATATCAAAATGAGGCTAATGAGTATGTCGAACGCGGTGAGTTTTCGAAAGCAATTCGTTATCTGGAATCTGCAGTTGATGTTGATTCGAAAAATGCATCCCCTTTCATTCAGCTTGGCTCTTATTACTTGCGCACAGATAAATTGGAGTTAGCCATACAACGTTTGGAAGAGGCTATTACGATCAAGCCGGGAGATGTAGACGCTCATGAATTTCTTGGTCAGGCGTATTATATGGACAATGATTTATCTTCGGCACGTGCACAATGGGATTATGTGCTTGAAGTTGCACCGGACCGACCGGGTTTACGTGATAGGTACGAGAAGGCTTTTCGTGAGGAATCAGTCGAGTATGATTTTAATCGATGGAAGTCGCGGCATTTTCGCATTAGTTATCCTCAGGACGTACCAAATTCTATGCGCGCGGGTGTGTTTTCCATATTGGATCGGGCATACGTGAATATCGGTCGTAAATTTGGCGGTATTTATCCACCTCCGCCAATTCATGTGATTTTGTATTCTGCTGCACAGTTTAGTGAAGCCACACAACTTGAAGAGCATGTGGGTGCCGTTTATGACGGAAAAATTCGAGCGCCCTTGACAGATAAGGAAGGGAATTGGTTACCGGATGATGAGTTGGAACGACGGATGACTCATGAATATGTGCATGTGGTGGTGCGTCATATTACAGGAAAAAATGTTCCCTGGTGGGTGAATGAAGGTCTTGCAGAAAGCATGTCAAAATCTTTGAGCGCACAGGAAATAGAGCAGTTGCGCAGATATTTTTCTGACACTCCTTCTTTTTCGCTGAAAGCCCTTGAAAGTAATCAGCTGAATCAACTGGCACCGTCTGATTTGCGAATGGCTTATTTGCAGTCTCATGCCGCAGTAGATTTATTGTGGAATCGGTATGGGCGAAGTAAAATGTTGGGATTCCTAAGGGCACTTGGTAATGGTCTGGAGTATGAAGATGCATTTCGGACAATATACCATCGCAACCTTGCTTCAATAGAAAGGGATTTGCTTACTTACTATCGCTAAGCGGCAGGTCTGGTTCTTGCAATGTAGTGACTGCTGCCTGAATGGTTTCCTGGGCAGCCAGCCCCTGATTATTTACTGTGATCAATCTGAATTGACCATTTATGGCTGCAGGCGTCATGATAAGTGTTGTGTTCCCCCAGGGAATGTCATCCTGTTCTTCAGCTTCTCTATGGTAGTGCCCGTATACAAGATAGTCCAGGGGGTCATCAACAAATAAAGTAAGTTGGGCGCGAACACCCATGTCCAATGCGTAGCGATGTGTAAAGCCGATGCTCCAGCGCGCTGACCGTAACTGCCGGCGATAGTAGTACAACAGCCCGTCTTGTTCGTCCAGTTCGTCAGCGATAATATAATTTTTGGTGTCATAGCCTAAATAGCCGTCTTTCCCAAACCGGAACATGTAAGTCAGGGGACCGAAAAAATGTTCGTAGTGCTGCAGCTTCCGATCGTGGTTGCCGGCAATAACAAAAGTGGGCATCT
>JAGLCZ010000594.1 GCA_023145975.1 Candidatus Hydrogenedentota bacterium
AAAAATGCCAGTAAGCGCGGGCGGAGCGCATCCAAAAATCGCTCGGTAGAATTATCCAGAAACAGGGTTTGATCAAAGTCCAATAAGATGTGATCGTACTGGTCGGAAGATAGATCGGCAAGTGCCTGTTCGGTTGTATCCGTTGCATTCATGTGCAAAGTATAACAAATTGCGGGTTCCCATCGGGTTAGCAGTCCAATTTTGAAGTTGTTCCGTGGTTATTTCCAGCGTGATTAAGGGTGCTTCATTGAATATAGATACGCAAAATGTATATAGTTTCCCCCTACCCTCTACAAGAGATAGTTTGGAAACGAATAACAAAAAGGAGTATGTCATGACGTTGTTATTGGAAAATCAGGTAGCGATTATTACGGGTGCAGGTCGTGGTATTGGTGCCGCCACCGCAAAATTGTTTGCGAGTCAGGGTGCGCGTGTTGTAGTCAGCGATCTTGATTTGGCACCTGCGGAAGAAGTAGTCGCTGCTATTAAAGATGCCGGCGGCGATGCTCTTGCAGTGGCAGGCGATGTTACCGATCCCGCTTTCCCTGAAAATGTGGTCAAAGCGGCAATGGATACCTACGGAAAATTGAATGTATTGGTAAATAATGCCGGGTATACCTGGGACGGTATGCTGCATAAGATGAGCGACAAACAATTTATGGCCATGCTCGAAGTGCATAACGTGGCTCCCTTCCGTATGGCGCGTGCTGCGGCACCGTTTATGCGGGATGCTGCCAAAGCGGAACGCAAAGAGGGAAAGCCCCCGGAACCCCGTTGTATTGTAAATGTTTCCTCCATTGCCGGATTAAACGGTAACACAGGTCAGGTAAATTACAGCACCGCCAAAAGCGGTGTTGCCGGGATGACCAAAACCATCGCCAAAGAATGGGGTGCTTTCGGTATCCGCTGCAACGCGGTGGCTTTCGGTATGATCGAAACACGTCTGACCCAGGATCAGGAAGCAGGCGAGAAGATCTCCATGGAAGGCGAAGAAGTGCAATTGGGCATTCCCGGTCACATGAAGGGACTAATCAACATGCTTATCCCAATGGGCCGCGCAGGAACCCCCGATGAAGCTGCAGGCGCAATTCTAATGCTGGCGTCTCCGTATGCATCCTATGTTACAGGGCATATACTCGAAGTAACGGGCGGATTATAAGCCGAATATTGACGATGCGGGTGCTTTCTGCAGAAAGCACCCGCCATGCTTTTTAAGGGAAAGCGGTCTGCGTCTAGGTGGTAAAAAAGGGAGGCTTCGCAATGGAATTTACGGAGGAGCAACGGGACGCGATTACAGCCATGCGTCCGCTGGTCTGTGTGTCTGCCGGGGCAGGCTCGGGAAAAACGACTATTCTCGTTGAACGTATTGCGCATATCCTTGATACTGCAGCATTGTGGAAAAAAAAGAAACCACAGCTCGACCGTATCGCCGCCATTACTTTTACAGAGAAGGCCGCTGCGGAAATGAAGGCGCGGTTACGTCGTAAATTTCGAGATCGTCCGGATCAAAATAATAAGAAGTCAATGACCTTCTGGCGCGAGATGGAACGGCAGGTGGAAACGGCGCATATTACGACTATCCACTCTTTTTGTGCGTCATTACTACGTGAATACTCGCTGCATATTGGAATGGATCCCGACTGGGGCACATTAACCGATGTCGAATCATCGCAGTTGATGGAGCAGGTTATTGATGAGACGGTATTACACTTACTTGAGGCAGAAGACCCTGCCACCCAAAACCTATCACTATGTTTCAGTCGCATAGAACTCAAGCAGGCACTGACCGGCGTGCTTTCCGAACGTTGGAAATACCAGGATTCAGAAGAAGGCGTGGGCTACGACGATCCGGATGCATTACTTCAGTATTGGAATACGCTCGTCCGCGATCTCTTTGAAGACGCCCTCTTGTCCTGTTGTGAGTCAGGTGCAATAAAAATGCATCTTGCTGAATTCCAATATTACGACGGATACTGCAGCGACCCGACGGATAAGCGGGAAATACAGCGCAAATTATATCACGGACTTTTCTGTGACATGGAAGCAAATGCAAGCGACTTACCCGAAAAAATCAGGCATACTCTTAAAGAATCGAATTTCAGGGGCGGCTCCAAAAAAAAGTGGGGTGAAGAAGCACATACCGTAATAGGGGAATCGTTGAAAGCGGCAAAAGAATTTCTCAAAGAAGAGTTTGAGATATTTTTTATGGATCCCGGGCTTGAGCAGGAAGCAGCAAAACTAACGTGCAATTTCTATCAGGTCAGTAAGAAGGTGATGGAAGCCTACAGACAGGAACGCCGGAACCGGGCAGCCATTGATTTTGATGACATGATTAATGAAACGCTTTGGATGCTGAAAAACCATAAAGAGCTGCGACGCCATGCTGCACAGTCTCTGCGTTTTTTGTTGATCGATGAGTTTCAGGATACAGATAATCGGCAGT
The DNA here is from genome assembly GCA_023145975.1 of Candidatus Hydrogenedentota bacterium. Lineage (GTDB taxonomy): Bacteria > Hydrogenedentota > Hydrogenedentia > Hydrogenedentales > CAITNO01 > SLFT01. The sequence continues at coordinate 2,444 of JAGLCZ010000594.1, forward strand.
TGGATATAGCCCGTCTTTTAGCAGAGGAAAAAGGCGGCCCTGATCTTTTCATCGTAGGCGATGCCAAGCAGTCTATTTATTTATTTCGCGGTGCAGAAGTAGCGTTGTTTAAAAAAGAACTTAAACGTGATCCGAAATCGATTGCACTTCCCACCAACTATCGATCGCTACCGGGTGTAATCTGGTTCATCAACGACTTCTTTTCAAAATCGTGTTTGTTAGCGGCGGTGGAAAAATATGAACCCATGCAGTCTTTTCGAGAGCCTATGGACACACCGCGTGTTGAACTATTTGTTCCCGACGGGGATAATCCGGAGAAAAGAGAAGCCGTCTCAATAACCAATGAACGTGAGGCGCAGTTTATTGCAAGGCGTATCTGCGAAATGTGCGATGGTTCTGAACCCTTACAAATTCCTGATTCGGAACCCGATACATTCCGTGATGTCACCTATGACGATATTGTGCTGCTGTTCCGTCGCGGCTCCCATATTTATGCGTATGAATCTGCGTTGCGGGAAGCACAAGTTCCTTACAATCGTATTGCCGGTGAAGGCTACTTCAAACGCCGTGAAATTGAAGATGTGCTTGCACTGCTGAAACTGACTCAGGATCCCTGGGACGAAGAAGCATTATTGACCGTGTTACGCAGTCCCCTTGCAGTGCTTTCCGATGAAAGTTTAATGCGTCTGGCACAGGTATCCGGGGGATTGGCAACGGCTTTTCACAGTGACATCGTTCCCGAAAAATTTGAAGAAGAAGAAGCACTTCAAAATGCACGCGCCCTTTTCAAAAAACTATATGCTCTGCGCGAAATGACTCCCGGTACCGTGTTGCGAATAATTATGGATGAAACGAAGATTGAATCGATTTTATTAAGCCAGGCACTTGGGCTGCAGCGGGTATCGAACCTGCAAAAGATGATCCAGATGGCAGACAACTTTGCACAAACGCGCACTGCAACCCTCGCCGAATTTACCCATTATCTGGAGGATATCAAAATACGGGAAATACGGGAAGGGGAAGCCATGCTTCAGGCGAAAGGGATGGGTGCTGTCACTTTGATGACAATACACAAATCCAAAGGTCTGGAATTTCCCGTGGTATTTCTTCCCGAGATGTGGGCAAAAGGAAAAGGACCTACCCACGGCGTGGTGCTGCATCACAGCACTCTTGGTTTTACAGTAAAAACTCCCGATACAGAGGGGAAATTGTGTTACAACGTAATAGGACAACTTATCAAAAAAATACGGGAACGGGAGGAAATGGAGGAGGCAGCACGGGTTCTCTATGTTGCCATGACCCGTGCCCGGGATTATCTAGTATTGTGTGGTCATGCCAATCCCCATACAAACAGCTGGGCGGAAGCGCTAAACGAATTTTCTGATTCCGTCGTGACAGATGAGGACAGCACGGTTCTATGCGGCGACCGCTGGGAAGCATGTATCAAAAATGTTATTCCTGAATCCCTCCCGGTCTCGAAACATCCCGTTACGATTCCCGACTTCGATATTGAACGGGTTCGACAGCAGATTGCAACTGCAGCAACATACGATTTCAGCGCACGGGAAAGCATCTCTGTTTCTCAGCTGTTATTGCTTATGACAGAAGATGGTATGTCGGAATCCCACGGAGAAGCGGCGGAAAGCGAAACGAAAAGCAATAGTGATTCCCGTGAGACGGCAATGCTGCGCGGAACATTGGTTCACCGCATGTTCGAGTTATGGGATTTCAAAAAAGACCGGCTCCCCGATATCGCGACTCTTATCGGAGAATCAGGACTGGGTCTGAAACATAGTGCTACGCTGCAGGAGCAGCTGGAAGGAATAGCAAAAAAATTCCGGACTTCTGAATACATGGAATTATTTGCAAAAACCGCCGAAGTTT
>JAGLCZ010000595.1 GCA_023145975.1 Candidatus Hydrogenedentota bacterium
CGCTGGATGCCCAGCCCCACAGTGGTTGTCCTTGTTATATTGGTATTGGGGCTGGCTCATTATCTCGTGGACCCGTTAGATCGATTTGCGAATGAATTAAATGTTTTCAACCGTATCCTTTCCGGTGATTTCACCACAGCAGAAAACACCGGCAGTAAAAATAGTAACACCAATATTGTTGCAAATAACGATGGGCAGCAAGAAAAAAATACAGCAAATGCCGCTCCTCTGGAAGGTCTTAACGCGCTCCAACTGGTGATGGATCGATTAAATACGCCTGCTACGGTTCGTCCCAGTCAGTCGCTTGCAGCAATATTCATAAAACTAAATCCAACGAAGACACTCCATGCGGGAGTGGATGCACTGCTATCCTTATGGAATCATAATCTGGCTGGTAACTATCCGGCAAGTGACACTGCAGAAATGCTTGATCTCTACTTTCAGCAGCAGAGTCTTTCCTGTGAGTTTTTGTATCCCGATACAGAGCAATTATTCCGAATCAATATTCCCGGGCTTGTCCGATTGGTGGCAGGCAATAATAAATTATGGATGGCCCTACTTAGAATTGATGAAGAGAATGTCACTTTACAAGCACCGGGTAACCGTCGCATTACCGTAACTCATGAAGAGTTTTCCATCTACTATGGTCGGGAATTCCTGGCTCCCTGGCGCGACCCCTCCCCCAATGCGCCCATACTGTTAATCGGGCAGCGGGGAGCACAGGTACGCAGTCTGAAAGAGCAGCTGCATAATCTGGGTCGCCTCAATGCAAGTGATCTGAATGATGTCTACGACAGAAGAACCGAAGAAATTGTAATTGCTCTTCAAAGCGAAGCAGGGCTAACCGCTGATGGAAAAGCAGGGCCGCAAGTACGCTTGACCCTTAACAGTTGGGCAGGGAATACTCCATCGTTACGCCGAGGTCACAGTCGCACAGCAACACGCAATACGAAGAAGTATGATAACACCACAATCCCTGTGAACAACAAAGTCGCAGCCGACCGCCCTTCTAAGAATACCCATAATAATGAATCTAATGGGTTTCAAGCGGTTTCCAAAAATATCGCGCCTGTAGATATGCCCCAACCGGAAATACCAGTGATGGCAATTCCCCACTCCACACACCCATCTAATACAATCATAAGCAGAGAAAATACACCGTTTTCTTTTCCACAGGAACCTGATACAAAAAGTAATATTATTGGAGAAATACTCCCGGACACACCCGGCTTAATGAAAGTACGGGAATTACCCAAGCCCTTTGCCCAATCCCCCTCCCGCCTAAAAAATATATATGAAGATTCTGTTACATCACCTGCTTTGGGAAGTTCGCCGCTGGTGCCCCATAAGGAAATACAGCCATGACCGACCTGCGCCAGCAAATACAGCCGGAAAGCGGGGACTGTACGCAATGAGTTCCATACTGGATGCGCTCAACAAGGTGGAAGAGGAACGCGCTGCACAACTGGAGGCAGAACAGGGATTTGACACCACACCTGTAGCGCCTGAAGAAGCAGCCGCTGCGTTATTAGGTCAATCCCCAAAAAAAACGGCTTATTCCACCTCCACAGTTTCCTGGACACCGATTATTTCTGCCCTGTCCGCCGGAATTGCCGTTATAGCATTAGTGGTGGGAATGGTTATTATCTTCACAACGAGACAAACTGAACAAGTCGCTGTTGCTCCAACTACTCCCGAGACCGTACAAGTCCATACGTATACGATGCCCGTACAATCGCAACGGCTTCCTGTGCAGACAATACCGCCTGCCCCCCCCCTTGCACCGGCAACAACACAAGTAACTCCTATTCCAAAACCGCCACCTATCCCACCGGCTCCTTCGAGACAAATTATCGCAGCGATCCCCCCCCCCGCGCAGATTCCTCCTCCTATGCCGTCAGCACCTGTCCCCCCTGTTACACGATCCGTGGTATCTGATCCCACACCAACACCTGTGGTGCAAGTAGT
>JAGLCZ010000596.1 GCA_023145975.1 Candidatus Hydrogenedentota bacterium
GTAGTGCGTACGCTGTGGGGAGAACTGGTATGGCAATTGGGCGGTAAGAAAGCCTTTGCACGTATTCAGGCAGATGATGAGAATGCAACCAGCCCCGGCGATGTGTTGCGCGAATTATTCACAGAGTATGGACCCTGCCTGATTCTTATTGATGAATGGGTGGCGTATGCGCGTCAGCTGCATGATCAAAGCGATCTGCCTGCCGGTGGATTTGAGACGCAGTTTACCTTCGCACAAGTTTTAACCGAGTCCGCCAAACTGGCAAAGAACTGCCTGTTGGTGATCAGCCTTCCCGCTTCGGATACGGCGGCTTCGCCACATGCTCAGGCGGATGATGTGGAAGTAGGCGGCGCACGGGGACGGGAAGCCCTGGATCGATTACGCAATGTGGTGGGGCGTGTCGAATCCTCGTGGCGCCCCGCTAGTGCGGAAGAAGGATTTGAGATTGTACGACGACGGCTTTTCGAACCTCTGACGTCGGAAACACAGTTTAAGGACCGCGATGTGGTGGCGCGTGCCTTTGCCGATTTCTATCGGGCACAGCAGGCGGAGTTCCCTCCTGAATGCCGTGATGCAGAGTACGAAAAACGTATTAAGGCGGCTTACCCTATCCACCCGGAAATATTTGATCGGCTTTATACGGACTGGTCTACCTTGGTGAAGTTTCAACGTACCCGTGGCGTGTTGCGGTTAATGGCGGCAGTGATCCATAGCCTTTGGGAAAAAGGCGATAAGAATCCACTGATACTTCCAGCAAATATTGCCATAGATGACCCGCGCGTGCAATTCGAATTGACACGCTATCTCTCGGATAACTGGGTGCCGGTGCTTGCCAGAGATGTGGATGGACCGAATTCGCTTCCGTTGCAGTTGGACGGTGAAGTAACGAATCTTGGAAAGTTCGCGGCTTGCCGTCGTGTGGCACGAACTATTTATATGGGTTCTGCGCCTACTACAGAGGCAGCCCATCGGGGTATTGAAGATCGGCGGATAAAACTTGGTTGCGTGATGCCCGGTGAATCCCCTGCGATCTTTGGTGATGCACTACGGCGATTAGCCAGTGCTGCCACCTACCTCTATCAGGACGGACCACGCTATTGGTATTCTACCCAGCCGACCGTCACAAAAGTGGCAGAAGACCGTGCCGAACAATTAAGACGCGACCCGGATAAAATTGTTCAGGAATTGGAGCAGCGTCTTCGTGCAAATCTGAATACCAACATGGGTGATTTCAGCAGGGTACATCCAATGCCTGCTTCGGGACAGGAAGTCGCCGATGATTTCGACGCACGGTTGGTTGTATTGGGTATCAATGAAACCTACAGCAAAGAAGCGAACTGTGCCGCTGTAATTGCCGCCAGGGAAATTTTTGAGTCGCGGGGGAATTCGCCGCGACTTTACCGAAATTCACTTGTCTTTCTGGCAGCGGATAAAATACGCCTTCAGGATTTGGAAGAAGCAGTATGTAAATATCTGGCATGGAACTCAATTTTGGAAGAGAAGGTCGATTTTGATCTTTCGCCTCATCAGGTGAGACAGGCTGAAACTCAACAAACGGCGGCAGATGGCGCGGTAAATGCCCGTTTGCCGGAAACCTATCGGTGGCTCATTGTCCCAGTGCAAGAATCACCGAAAACAGCGGTGGAATGGCAAGCAGTGCGTCTTAGCGGACAGGACCCGCTAGCGGTACGGGCGAGCAAGAAACTCAAGCATGATGAATTATTGATTCTTCGTTTTGCTGCAACACGGCTGCGTATGGAATTGGATCGGGTGCCTCTCTGGCGGGGCGATCATGTCGAGATCAGACAAATCGTAGATGACTTTGCCCGCTATATTTATCTTCCGCGACTTAAAGGAACGCATGTGTTGCTGGATGCGGTACAAGAAGGGGTAGGACTTCTGACCTGGGGACAGGATACGTTTGCTTTTGCGGATAGTTACGATGAAAATAAAAAGCGTTACCTGGGGCTGCGAGGAGGACAAAATATAGTTACTATTGATACAGATAATCCTGGGTTGCTGGTGAATCCGGACGTAGCACGTAAGCAATTGGATTCTGAAGCTTCAGTACCTGCAAGCGATAATACGTCACACCCCCCGGCAGGTGAGAGTGGCATGCTAAGTGGTTTAGAGGATACAACAGCACAGGGAACAGGCGGGAGTGTAACCAATCCTCCGCCACCAGGTTCTACGCAACCCAAACGTTTCCACGGTACGGTTCAATTGGATTCAACGCGTGTTGGTCGCGATGCCAGTCGCATTGCCGATGAAGTGATTTCCCATCTTGCCGGCCAAGTCGGCGCAGACGTTACTGTCACTCTTGAGATCGAAGCATCACTCCCCGCTGGTGCCACCGACCAAATCGTCCGCATCGTCACCGAAAACAGCTGCACCCTGAAATTCGAGAATCATGGCTTTGAGAAGGAATAGCGGATAAGAAAAACAGTACCTTTGAGGATGAACCTTCTTTTACATTCTAAATACAACGATTTTCTATAAAGCCGGTGGTCATTGATTTGTTATTTCCCAAAAATGATTTAATTTGGAGTCTGTCCTGAATTCTTCGGTCCGAAGATGAAGGCCGGTATTTCTCGCGAGTCATTATCATTTTTGGTTGATTCGTTCTTCAATCCGCATGTCGTCAATGTACAGACCGGCGATTACGCCTGTACCTTTGTAGATGCGTACTGTGATATATGCTTCTGACTCGTCGTTTCGGGAACGGTAAAGTTTTTCCGCTTCAGGTGCTTTGGACTCTTCCATGTAGTAACGTTCAAAAGGCCAGATAACAGTTGCTTTACCGTTGCGTATAGTACCGATGCGGACCCGCAGGTAGTCGGTTCCAGTGGGGGTGTCGAAGACTATCTCTTTGATGAAAGAAAAACCCTGGTCATCTGTGTCAAGAAAGGCATAGGCTTTCTGCGTGTTCCTTTTTCGGTGGTTTTCGGGAACTGCTATCGTAGTTGTATCAAAACCAAGCCGCACATACCTGCCTCGGAAAGCATCGTAGGGATCAATGGGTTGAGAACGCAGCTTGTACTCTTTCCCTTTATGTAATACGGTTTCCTGTTCCAGAATCATGTTTGCTGGAATCAATAATTGTATGGGAATAAGCACGGTGAATAGCAATAAAGAAAGTTTTGCTTTCATGAGGATGTTTCCTTCATTTTCCGTGATAGGTACAGGTTAACCCCAAGGAACGCAAAGCCAAGCAGGATAAAGAGGATACCTCGTATTGTAAAGCTAATGTGTGCATCAAAGAAACGGACGATGATAAGAAGTGCCAGCACGATCATGCCGACATTGATATAGAGTAGTCGTTCCCGTGCAAAGCCATACCACATCACTATGCCGCCAAAACATAACAGATATAAGTTAAATACGGCAGCTATAATGCTGTTATCCAATCCCAGGGAGGATGCGGAGAAGGCAAAAATTGCCAGTAAGGGTAAGCCGACAGCGGCGATAGTAAGTCGGTCTCTGCTTGATACGCTGCGCACCAATGGTACTGCTGTGCTGGTCAACGCCAGCAAAACAAGGAGATAGTCCTGGAGTACACCTAATGTGTCGTATTCCGCTGCTGATCGATAATACCACCAGCCAATATGCCGCCAGGAGCTTGTATAAGTAAATACTATTCCGAGAATAACAATTCCGATAAACCCGGAAATGGTAAAGGCATTTAACTTTGAATCTTTGAATATCAGGCGTCCAAAAATAAATAGCGAGGAAAAGGTGCCACTGTAAATCAGAACCCATAGTCCAGGCATGCGTCGTTCGAGTACCAATCCAAGGGCTATGGGTAGTGCTAAACATATTGCCCAGGACAGCAGGTGCATTCGTGGACCGGGGGCATTACGATCGTAAGCCTGCCATACGTGGGGGACGAGAAAAGAAGCCAGGAACCAGAATAATACGGCTTGTCCGCCCTGGGACTGTACTGCCCCTGCCCAGCAGGTTATGCCAACAATATAAAGAAGCGCTACACTACTCGCATTGAGTATATACAGGATGGGGCCGCCAAGAATAATCCAGGTTAACAGGAAGGTACTCATACTTCCGGAGATATGGTAGGTTTGGCTTATTAGTGCGATGGAAGCCCCCACAGAGAGTGCGAGGAATAAACCACTTCCTTCTTTCCACGCTAATGAATTATGCCGTTTCAGTAAAGTCCAGCCCACGAGTATTTGCCCGATAAGCAGCGGGGAAAAGGATAAAATAATACGACCTGTTCGAGGCAGGGTATCCCAGTTATGCGCCAGAAGTAATATAACGCCCAAGCCGATTAATAATGCGCCTAGAACCGAGAGCAGCAGCAGTGCCAATTGCCTGCGGGACTGAATAGTTACCGGTCCATAATGTTCTCGAATACGTAAGATTGTTTCAGGCGAAATGACTGCAGCCTGTTCCAATACAGGCAATTCCTCATAGAGCCACTGAATAGCACGCTTTTGGTTCATGACTATCCTTTCAACTTGGGAACCCGATCATTTATATCAATTTCGCTATGCGTCTGCCAATAACATTTTCATTTTACTCCAAAGGAACCGGGAACAACAACCTT
>JAGLCZ010000597.1 GCA_023145975.1 Candidatus Hydrogenedentota bacterium
ACATGAATCCAATGTTCCGTGCGGGGACCGCGGAAAAGCGGTTCAATATGACCGTCCTGCAGGAAACGTATGTAAACCGTGTAGCCCAGCATACGTTCCACGGGATCGAGGTTGACACTGATCAACCCCTGTTCATGAAAATACAGTCCTACATTTGATTTGGTACCCTGTTTTTCCCGGGTCCAGTTCTTACCTACGAATGCGGCACCGCTGAACCAGGTGCGCCAGCCGTGATCCAGACTGAGTGTATCGGGATGGACAGATAGATCACGGTTAAGGCGATACATCGATTTAGCGAGTACACCGTCGAGAAGGTTTTCCGCACGTGCTGCCTGAAAGGTTTGCTGCGACATTTCACTTTCATACCGTACCATCAGTACGAAGGTGATCGCCAGTGACAGTAATATCATCAGCACGGATAACGCAATAATTAAGGCTGCGCCCCGTTGTCTGTCCCCGGAACAGGTTCCCCGGAAATTGTCTGTAGTTTGCCCTACTCGTTTTTGTCTATACATAGTAAGAGTTTTCATCCACATTTTCACCTCGTTATTGCTGCGAAACGGGTTGCTTTTGCAACCGTTGTTGTCAATGAGTATTTTACAGGTTTCAATCAAATAGTATACCTGAAATGGGGTTCAAGGTTACACAGATACATTATACCGTAAGAATTAAGAATTTTGGGGGTTATTTTGTTTTTTCGCTTCCTCCCCGAAACAAGGATATCCAAAGGAAAAACAAAGAAAAAGCAAAGGTCTTTTTATGCCTGTTCGGGGTAATCTGTATTGCGTGTGCATCGGGTGCCGGTTCATAGGAATCGTCTCGGTGATGCACATAGAATCTTCGGCGAATCTATCGCCGGAACAACACAGGGAGCAACCCCGATGAAACGCAGTTATCGATTGAGAAAAACCCGTGAATGGCGTCCGGAAATAACCGTAGAGCCGACAACGCTGGAGTACATTGCGAACCGTTGTGCTGTATGCAGCGATTCGGAACTCGAAATGGCGGCAGCCCGCCGCTATGAAGCGGAACAGGCGGTGTTGATGCGCTGGGTACGGCGCGAGATGGGACGTCGCCTTACAAAACAGGAGCGGCGATTGGTGGAATTGTACTACATAGAAGCCATGACCCTGAAAAACGTGGCACACCGCAGGAAAGTACATGTTTCGACGGTATCCCGCTCTGTACGTCGTGCCGTGGGAAAACTACGCGATGCAGCACGGGAATTGGCAGGAACAGAAGAACCCCGCCGTGCCGCATTGCAGGCGATGGCACGGGAAACAAAG
>JAGLCZ010000598.1 GCA_023145975.1 Candidatus Hydrogenedentota bacterium
ATACATTCTGCACATAAAATATTTTTACATATTTTAGGTACAAGGTATTCTCCTAAATAATCAAGTGTGCAGTGTGTGACATTATCATGAAAGCATGTGTCAAGATAATTTATATCTGGAATGAATAAAGGCTTTTTGTCCTTTTTCAATTCCTCAATATGTTCCCCCAATTCTATTTTGTTTGTTATGTCGCAAATACACTTCTCGCATCTAATCCCGGCGCATACAAGTTTCTCACGTGCCATTCCCCTGCCTTTTTTACTTAAGGCGCATTGTGTAGGAGAGTAAAATTTATCCGTGTATTTATGATTACATACTTCTGGGTTGAGAAAGTCCACGTCTGGGATGAACAATGTGACTGTGTTTACTTTGTTTGTTGCGTCTGTTAGCCATGCCTCGGCATCTTCTACAGTATTCTCGTAGCGTCGTTCACCGGAGTCTTCGTGCCCCATTTCATAACCAGCCCTGTATGCTGAAATAATAAAGTTTTGTTCTTCACCAGTTAATTTATTCATTTTGTGTTCCTTCTTTTTTATTACGTTGCTCTTGGTCAACTTCTGTGCATACTATTTCCATCACATCACCAAATATCCGCGCCGCAAGCTGTTTGTCGGTTATGCATTCCGCAATTGGCTGCTTATACGCTTCCCTGATTACTACCAAGTATAATTTTTTTAGTTGCGGGTTCGTCACTACGACCAGAATATCTTCTGCCTTACTTTTTGTCACACCTACTTGTCTAAGTAGCATAGCATGATACGCGAACCTGCTTATTGGACGCGGATACATTGCTTGAATGTGCTCTTCGCTCATAGATATGGATGGTGCAGTAATACATTTGACTATCTTAAACCCACATACAAAAATTATTATAGACAAAATTGTCATAATGCAAAGCCGTGACATTTAATCTCCTTCTATCCTTTTGATATTCTAACTAACTCCACAGGGGGTAATTCCCCACGAGTACCTAAAGTGCCGGTAAGGTCAGCCACTTCCCGCAATTGCTTCCCGGTATCTTTTAATTCCTGTAAAGAAAGACTTGTGTTATTTATCCACAGGTCACAATGCGATACTAATTCTGGAACCTGTATTTCACTTGGATGGTTAGTTATAAATTCCAATCCAAGTGCCGCTGCCCGCACACGCCGCACACCTGTTTCAGTGTAGAGAAAAATAAGTTTCCACCCGTTTGCTTTTAACCATTTCACTTCATGCAGATACCGAACGTCATCACACATCCAAAAATCGGCAAACCGTTGGTGTCTCCATTCCATTTTTTTCGCAAACAATTCCGTAAATATCTCATCACCAAAACATTCTTTTGCCACATCGGACAGTCCCTGCATAAACGCACGATTCTTTGGTTTTTCAAAAAGACGTAGCACGTTATAAAATGGCTCTGCAAATTTAACAATCGGAGCGCCATACGCTTCGGCTAAAGTTGTTTTCCCCGCACATTGATTCCCTATTATTGCGATACGCATGTTCCCCTCCTACATCAAGACATTATCGAATTGAAGTTTTGTAGTGATAAAATCGAAAA